>NZ_JBARYM010000538.1:0-14073 GCF_049647865.1 Tunicatimonas sp.
CTTCCGAAGGAATAGTAGAGGGTTCTAAAGTATGAGCTATCGGAAGGGTAAAGTAGAAGGTAGTACCTTCATCTTTTTTACTTTCTACCCAAATTTTTCCACCATTGCGTCGCACAAATTCATCACACAACATCAACCCCAAACCGGTTCCTTTTTCCTGCTCCGTACCCTTAGTCGAGTACCCTACTTGCTGAAATAATTGTTGAACCGAACTTTCAGGCATGCCTACTCCAGTATCAGATATAGCAGTAACCACCACATCTTCCTGTTGCTGAGCCGAAATTTGTATGGTGCCACCTGTGTCGGTAAACTTAATGGCATTAGACAATAAATTCCGTACAACTAGCTGAATCATATCAGGATCAGCATGAACTTGATCTTGCTTCTCTATATTATTTTCAATCTGAATGTTCTTCTGACTGGCTATTTGAGAGATAAGGCCTACTGTTTCTTCTACTTCGGGTCGGAGAGTAAAATTGATCTTATTGATCTTTAACCCGTTCATTTGCGTTCTTGCCCAATTGAGTAAGTTATCGAGTAAGGTAATGTTATTATTAACTTTTTGGGAGAGATGGGGTAGCATACTTTTTAGCTCTTCTGAACTTAGCACATCAATGTGCAGTAGGTTCAGTACTCCTTGAATGGTATTCAGTGGACTACGAAAATCGTGAGCAATAATAGAAAACAGTTTATCTTTTACCGTATTCATCTCCTCTAATTCCTTCTGCTGATTAGTGATTTTCGAATTTTGATCCTTTAATTGCTGATGAAGTTCCTTCAGTATTCTATTCTTCTGCTCAATTTCTTCATTTTTTGACTTTAGCTGTTCATTTGCCAACTGCACCCGTTTGTGGCGTATTAGTGTGATAACAGTTAGTAATAGCATTACACCAACGAACAAAAGGATACTGTATAATACCGAATGGTTAGCCACATTCAACCAGAGAGAGGGCGTTATATCCAAAGAAATACCTTCTAAAGGTAAAAGCAATTGGAATGCCTGCAATCTGTCGTCGATAATTTCAGCTATCAGATTAGTTTTCATTTGCTGGGCGTTTGCAAAGGAAAAAAAAACTATAACTAGCAAGAAGAAGACATAAACTCTTCTAATCATAGGATTAATAAGCGATATGAGTAGTTATTACTAGAAAACATAGGTATTTTTGGTAGTGAAATTGATGATAGCGGATTGAATTTCCAATTTGGCTATCATTTCCGTTATTATAATAGTGTAAGATTTGCTTGAGCACCAGCAAAATCTATTCATTTTTACGGTTAGCTCTGCTGGGTATAATATTAGAAAGGTACTGAAAGTTGAAGTTTAAACCACAGTCTAATTTATTGATCTTTAATTTACAGCGTAAGTTTTTAACGAAAATAGTCTTTTTTTAAAGTAAGGGTAACATCAGGTTTATTCATAGATTTATCTTCACCAAAAAAAGGCTTTCTCCGCGGAGAAAGCCCTTTTCTGATAGATGTTCTGAAATGTCGTTATCTATTATTTACGGTTAATCTTGTAGGACTCCGCTAGTTTTACTGCTTCTAAAGCATTGATAACCCCGCCAGTTGACGATAGACTACTAAAATTGATTTGCTTATCAGCTTTGCCAGGTAGGTTCACTTTTAATCCATCAAGCTTCACCACTGACGATAAGATAATATCCTTTACTTGAGCGGCATCTAAGTCAGGGTAATACGACATGAGCAGAGCTGCTACACCAGCAGTAACCGGGGCGGCCATACTAGTGCCACTCAGACTTTCGTAGCCTTGATTAGGAGTAGTGGAAAATACATCTACTCCCGGGGCAAACACATCAACCGAACGCTTGCCGTAATTAGAAAAAGTAGCTACAAATTCCTCCTGCCCTTTCCACGAGGAGGCGCCTACTTCAATCCAATTACTAGCTGGTTTTTTATCCATATAAACTTTTGTAGGAAAGTTATCAGTTTCGTCAATATTTTCGCTGCTATTTCCCGCTGCGTGAATAATTAGTACGCCATTTTTTTCCGCGTAGCGAACGGCTTCATCCACAATAGATTTATTGGGGGAAAAAGATTTACCAAAGCTCATATTGATAATTTGAGCACCATTATCTACAGCATAGTAAATAGCATTAGCTACGTCTTTGTCACGCTCATCACCATTAGGTACCGCCCGTATGGCCATAATTTCCACTCGATCAGCAATACCCTTCGTGCCTAAATTATTATGACGATCTGCGGCAATAATGCCAGCCACATGCGTACCGTGGCGCGAGTCGGGACCGGTAACATCATTATTACCGTAGAATTTCTCGGAAATATCCGCATAATCATCACCTACAATAGTACGGGGGTTGTACTCCAGGTTATACCCGTAATCAACTGCTTGGCGGTAGTGTTCTATCCCTTCTTCCAGCAAAGATTTGTCAAGACCATTTTCAAAAGCGTATTCCATAAACCCTTTTGCCATTAAGACTACCTCATCAGAGGATTCCATATTTTGGACATCCTGCAGGGTAAGCGAATCCAAATCGAGGTATGCTTCCATTAGCTTTTGAGAGCGCGTGAAATTTTTATGGAAATAGGTAAATGCTTGGTATTCTTGCTGAGCTTCAGCTAATTTTTTCTGATATTGTTGTTCAATCTTCTCAAAGTAGGCCTGCTCCTTTTTAGGAAGATCATCAAGTTCTGTGTCTAGGTACTTCTCTTTAAGGCGGGCGTATTCTCGGGTCAACTCATAGGTATCGTAATTTACATGCTCGCCTTCCGCTCCGCCAATAAAGTTCCAGCCGTAAATATCATCTACGTATCCATTTTGGTCATCATCTACTCCGTTACCCGCTACCTCATCCTGATTAACCCATAGCTTTCCTTGTAGGTCTTCATGTTCAACATCTACCCCTGAATCAATAACAGCTACTACTACTCTTTCACCCTCTCTATCCGCTAAAATTTGATACGTTTTTTCAGTACTTACTCCCTGAACCTGATTAGTTTGAGGATCAAGGTTATACCAGTTATCCGGGGCCCGGTTAAGAGAATCGGTAAATGGATCAATGGCAAATGATATGCTTATTTGAGTAAAAACTCCAATAGCAACAGTCAGAATTTTCAATTTCATATGATGTAAGTTTTTTACAAACTTCAAATATAAGCAAAAATATTTATAGAATAACACTATTTATTGCAATTAATAAGAAGTAAAAGTTAATAGAGCGACGAAATTAAAGTCTTTCTATGTAACTGAATAAAGCACAAATAAATTTTATACGAATAAATTATGTTGATTTTTATGCAAAACGGATAGATAGCTGACGTTAGCAAAGAAAGCGGAAAATTTGTATCTTTCGAGTTAGAAAAGATGCAACAACGTAACCTCCATTGGCTATGAGAACACTACTACTAGCGTATTTGGGATTAATCATGTACCACACCAGTTGGGCTCAATCTTCTACCTTGTTTACTCTATTGCCTCCTAGTGAAACCGGTATTGAGTTTCGTAACGATATAAAAGATACTAAAGATCGAAGCATTCTTATCTACTCTAATTACTATGGTGGTGGCGGGGTAGGCATCGGTGATGTTAACAACGATGGGCTACCCGATATTTTCTTCGCCGGAAATTTGGTGGGAGATCGCCTTTATCTCAACCGAGGTAATCTGAAGTTTGAAGACGTTACCCAGCAAGCCGGCATTCTAGACAATGGTGGTTGGTCTTCCGGAATTTTGTTCGGAGATGTAAATCAGGATGGTTACCAAGATATCTACGTAACGCGGGAGTTATATGATCATCAGCCCGAGTTGCGAAAAAATAAGCTTTATATAAACACATTCGGCAAAACCGGTAAAGTGGGCTTTGAAGAAGCATCAGCAAAGTACGGTGTAGACAATGGCGAACGAACCCGTCACGCTACATTTTTAGACTACGACCAAGATGGTGATTTGGATCTGTTTCTACTAAATCAGCCTCCTAATCCTGGAGATTACTCTTCTTTCTACGGAACGGAGTTGATGCAAGACAAATACAGCCCCCGTTTGCTAGAGAACCAGAGCGGTCAGTTTGCTGATGTAACGGAAGCAGCCGGACTGCTTAAGCCCGGGTTTGCTAACAGCGTTTCGGCTAGCGACCTAAACGGCGATGGTTGGACTGACCTTTACGTTAGCAATGACTTTGAGGCCCCGGATTTTATTTACTTTAATAACGGCGACGGTACCTTTTCGGAAGGTGCTCAAGATGTAACTCGCCACATTTCTTTTTACAGCATGGGAGTGGATGCTGGCGACATTAATAATGATGGGTTGCTAGACGTGATTGTGGCCGATATGGTGGCGGAAGATAATTACCGGCTGAAAGCGAATATGAGTGGTATGAATCCTTCCGCATTTTGGGATGTGGTAGATGATGGAGGGCATTATCAGTATATGTTTAATACGCTACACCTAAACACTAAATTACCTGCAAACACTAGCTTTACCGGGCAGCATGCTGAAACGAATGGGGGGTACTTTCGTGATGTTGCTCAAATAGCAGGAGTGGCTTCTACTGATTGGAGTTGGTCTACACTTTTTGCCGACCTAGATAACGACGGTTGGAAAGATCTACATATTACCAATGGTCTGTTGCGGGATATTCGTAATAGCGATGCTTCTAAAAAATTTGCTAAGTACGTTGAGTCGGCTATCAGCGCTTACTTAGCTAAAAACCCAAACCCGGAGGGAATCTCCATTTGGGATATTGCTGATATTAATGAAGCGTTGGAGTTAACCCCTTCAGTACCGCTAATGAACTACGCCTACCGCAACCAAGGCACCACAGGGTCTTCCGCGCTAACCTTTGAAAAGGTAAACCAAGAGTGGGGGTTTGAGCAAGAAACCTTTTCCAATGGTTCGGCTTACGCTGATCTGGATAATGATGGTGATCTCGATTTGGTGATCAACAATGTGAATGCGGAAGCAATGGTCTACCGCAACAATGCTCAAGAGATACTTGATAATCACTACCTACGCGTAAATCCGGTAGCGGACGATCCGGCAGTCACCAATTTGGGAATAAAAATATGGGCTGAAACTGACGAGGGAACCCAGTTTTTCGAAACAACTAGTGTACGCGGTATGTACTCTACCAGCGAATCTACGGTGCATATGGGATTGGGTAGCCAGACCAGCGTTGATAGATTACGAGTACGCTGGCCCAACGGTCGCGAACAGCTTTTGGAAAATATCGCTGCCGATCAAACAATTCAGGTGCGTTATACAGATGCTCAGACGGTTGATCAAAGAACTCCGCAGAATCGGGACGAAATGCAACCACTATTTACTAATGCTACCGATCAGCAATCGCCGGCTATTCAACATAAAGAAAATGATTTTGACGATTTTGAAAAGCAGGTTCTACTGCCTCACCGTATGTCGGATCTGGGACCAGCTCTAGGTACCGGAGACGTAAATGGAGATGGACAAGATGATTTTTACTTAGGCGGAGCTGCCGGACAACCCGGACAATTGTTTATCCAGCAAAATGACGGAACATTTATCGCTTCCTCTCAAGAAGCTTGGCAAGCAAATGCGGCCAGTGAAGATATGGGTAGTATTTTCTTTGATGCTGACGGTGACGGCGATCAGGATTTGTACGTGGTGAGTGGGGGTAATGAATTCGCACCTCAGTCGTCCGAATACCAAGACCGCCTTTACTTAAATGATGGTAACGGGAGTTTTACCCAAGCGGTAGATGCTTTGCCCGTAATACTGAATAGTGGTTCAAAAGTGTATTCCGAAGATATTGATCAGGATGGGGACTTAGATTTGTTTGTAGCGGGCAGACATGTTCCCTGGAGTTATCCCGAACCGACCAGTAGTAGCTTGCTTCTTAACGAAAATGGCAAATTTACTGATGTTAGCGATCGGCTTTGCCCTGAATTAGAAAATATTGGGATGGTGAATGATGCCGCTTGGGTTGATTTCTCCGGCGATGGTCGTAAAGATTTGGTGTTAGCCGGGGAGTGGATGCCGATTACGCTGCTACAAAATGAGGGTGATCATTTTACCAATGTTACCGCTGACTACGGACTGGCCGAAAGCACCGGATGGTGGTTTAGTGTAGCCGCCGCAGACATAGACGGCGATGGCGATCAGGATTTGATTGCGGGAAATCTGGGTTTGAACTACAAGTATCAGGCTTCCGAAGAAGAACCCTTTGAAGTATTTTACTACGACTTTGATGAAAATGGCTCCAAAGATGTAGTGTTAGCTTACTATAATTTCGGTATTCAGTATCCGCTCCGCGGGCGATCGTGCTCATCGCAGCAGGTACCCATGATTCAAGATAAATTTAAGTCTTACGAGCTATTTGCCTCGGCTGACCTAGTAGACGTATATGAAGAAGATAATTTGGAAGAGTCGCTTAACTATCAGGCTAATACTTTTGCTTCGGTGTACTTAGAAAATACGGGCAACGGTTCTTTTAAACAACATACTCTACCGGCTAAGGCCCAGTTTTCTTCGGTTAATGATATTATCATCGCCGATTACAATCAAGATCAAAATTTGGATATTTTATTGGCGGGCAACCTGTACGGAGCCGAGATAGAAACGGCGCGTAACGATGCCGGAGTCGGACTGGTATTGTTGGGCAATGGTCAGGGGGAATTTCAATCACTCACTCCAGCGGAAAGCGGATTTTTCGTGCCCAGCGATGTGAAAAGTATGGAAGCGGTACGAGGTGATCAGGGTACGCAAATTCTAGTAGGAATTAACAGTGAACCATTGCAAATTTTTCGGTTAGGCACGCAGAAAATTCCTTAGAAATATACTCAACATCAATCTTTTGAGGGCATCAGGTTCAGAATAATTCGTTGGTAGCGGGTGAGGCTCGGAGTGCCGTTATCGGTTACCTGCAAAATAATATGCGTGGTTTGAGGTATTGATATTTTTGCTTTAGCCGGAATTTTAACCTTTAATTTCGCTTGATTGGTGTTCTCCAATTCAATAAAGCCTCGCCAGGAGTGTTCCCAGTAACTTCCCGCTTCGGGGTAATGAATCCACTGGTAACGTAGCTCATCCCCGTCGGGGTCTGAGCTAGCTGAAGCATCCAGTGTAATTTCTTCACCAACCGCAATCTCGATTTCTCCTCCTTCTGAAACTACTGCTTCAGGGGGATGATTGGCATCTTCGTAAGACTGAACGCACCAGTCCATGCGAGCCGCAAAGTCGTTTTGAAAAGCTTCGCGCCAGCGCCAGATAGTAGCGTGGTTACTAATGTAAATTCGCCCATCGTTGCCTCTTACTTCATCCTGAGTGTCAGTCCAAATTGGCCGAGTTTCCGGTTGAGCCTCTTCCCGGTTTCGGTAGGGTTGGAACCGCGGTTGGTACAATTCGTAGCGACCGCCCCAGCCACCGTAGTCGGGACGATCCGGGACGTTTAATCCATTGTTAATCAGCGACAGAAAACTGGGAGTATCGCCTTCCATAGCATACTCTACTTCTGGGTATTCTGCTCCTAATGGACCGTGGGCTTCCATAATATTCTCCCTTAGCCAGGGATTTTTAACGGTAGTCGTGTCGGCTCCCGAGGCAAACTTACGGTGGGGTTCCCCTGAGATACCGGCCCAGGTAGCATTTCGGTAATTTTCTCCCGGACTAACAATGTAAAATAAGTCAGGAAACTCTTCACGTATCCAGGGAGCCGAATCATCCTGATCGGAAATAGTGTAGACTCGTAGCTTTTTCACGAATTGGTCTAACTCGGTGGAAGTGCGGGTCGTCCGAACCTTCCAGAGGGCTTGAGCTAGTACATTGGCTCCGCCCCACACCGTTATCCACACTGGGCGATCGTCTTCCTTATCTACTACTTCTATTAACCAGTCAGAGCCTTCAGAATCCATGCCAGCCCCTACACCCTCCATGCCGTAGCGAGCGACACCCTTTTTGGTAACCGAATGAAAGAATTCCTCGGCGGGAAAGCCTGATTCGTGCTTAAGTAGGTTTGCTCGCACTTTTCCGTAGGCTTCAACAATTTCCCGGATGCGCCATTCAGCCGTAGTATCGCGTAAGTGGGTTGAGGTGGTAGCAATAAGTGCTTCGGTATCAAAATGATTGCTAAATACCAAGAAGCGGACGAGCGACTGAGCATCATCCGGTTCGTTCTCGATATCGGTAAGTACTACAACCCTTGCTTTTTGTTGAGAAAGTGCCTGGTAAACAGTGACAAAAGAGAAAGCGAAAAGAAGGAAGATAGGTAGTTTCACGGGGGGTGGGTTTGAGAAATAATAATATAAGTAGTTTTTACTTAAGAATAAAAACGGCAAAAGAAGATGGTGCTACCGGTAGGCAACCTACTCATTGTAGTACACAAGCAAGGCTCTCTCATTGATCTACTTTCAACTAGCGAAGTTGAGATATATCGAAAATGGCAGCACTGTCTAGCGTGTTAACCAAAGCACCGGAGGGTAGAGTATTAAGATACTGATTAGCAGTTGGTTCAGCAAAGAATGCAGTTGGCGTTTCGATTACAGACTGATAATATTTAGGAAGATGTTGTTGGAGATAGATGTCAAGCAACTCCTGATTTGTCGCTTGAACAGCTTCAGTATCTACTGGGAACTGATAGGCCAACCAAAGGGCCATTTGGAAGAGTAGGTAAATTCCTATTACAAAATATCCAATGCGCCAATAAATATTCACAATAGTTACTTCTTTTAGTGTAGTGTGTCAATAGTAGGGAATGTAATATTATAATACTAAAAAAACTTTACAATACTATACAATCCGATGAAAATAATTACTAATGAGCTAGTCCAGAAAGCCACATCGTATGCTAAAGTAGGGGCAAGGGCTTGGGGTAGGCGATGGTAGCGGAAGTGATACGCCGCAAAAACGATAATCAGTAGCAAAATTGATGTGACAAAACCTCCGATCAAAATCATTAACACTGGAAGCTGAATAAATAGAAATAGCAGGGTCCAGACCAATGGAAACACCCAGGCTAGTACGGCAATGCTACGTTTTCGAACCTCAATATTGTAAAAATTAATCCAGCCCATTTGGCCAAAACAGTCAGAAAATATTCGGGTCCAGCAAGCCAGTGCCGCAAACAATGTTGAAAACAGCACGACTAACGCCCCCAGTAAAAATATTGACTTAGCCTCTGGTCCTAGCGTTTCAGTGTATATTCTAGATAAGGCTTCAACCATCTGGTAGCCTTCGGGAATATTACCACTTTCGTGCAGAATAGCCGCTCCCAACAAGTAAAAGACGGCGGTTACCACGGTGTATACCACCATCGACAGTAACGCATCCCAATACATCACCCGAATCCAGCCTTTTGCTCGTCGTAGCCAACCTGCATCCTCTTCTGAACGTGGGCCGTCCGGGCGCGGACCGGTAAAACGGGCGTAGCCTTTCTCGATACACCAGTAGTTGTAGTACATAATTTCGTCGCCACCCACTCCGGTTATGCCAAAAGCCCCTAGTGTGATTACTACTGCACTGGCCGGAAGTTGAAACTGAAGTCCCGATAGCACCTCTTCCCAAGATAAAGCGTAAGAAGTATATTGTAGAAAAAACAAAGAGGTAAAAGTAAGCAAGGTGAACAGCCCGATCATTACAATAGCAAACTTCTCAATAAATTGGTAATAACCCTGAAAGATGAGCAAAGCAGCCAACGTAGCAGCCAAAAATGCCCAAATGGTAGTGCTCACCGCTGGGAAAGCAATATTCAGCGTAAGGGCTACGCCTCCCACAATTCCTCCAACTTGCAGTAATTTAAAAATCTGAATGAATAGCCAAACCCAAAGTGTCCAGTTAGTATCTTTTAGCCGGGGGCCGGGTAGGCGGTTGAAAGCTGCCATCACGGTTTCGCCGGAGTAAATGGCGTGTTTGCCAAATTCTAATTGCAGCGTAACTTTTACTAGGCAACTTAAAATGATTGCCCAGAACGTGATAAAACCCACTTGAGCTCCCAAAGCAGTAGTAGCAATTAGCTCCCCTGAACCAACAATAGCGGCCGACAGAATAAAGCCGGGACCAAGGTTCTTCAGTGTTCCACCAAATGTAGCCGGAGGCTCCCGAATTGCTCCGGGTTCAAGTACGTAGGGGTTGTCGGTAGTAGTAGCGATAATTTTATATTATGGAGTCCGAAGTCCGGAAGCCGGAAACCGTATTTTATTTCCGGTTTCCAGAATCCGGTTTCCGTTTATTGGTGTTGCTCTCTAAGTAGGTCGTTGACGGTTTTAACTGGATTAAAGGTGATGATCGGTACTTCAACAAAGATGGTATTCCAGTTGGCCATACTGCCGTTCCACAAACCGGGCAGTTCCTGGGCTTTTAGCTCTCTTCCGTCCTTCGATTTTTTGGAGATAAACCCCGCCTGTGCATTAACATAATTAGTGAGGTCAAACTTTTCATCCCGATGACCTTTCATAGAACAAACAATATCTACCGGATTGAAGTGGGTGGCGTTTTCCCACACCGACTGTTGCTTCGGATCATCCATATTGATCTGAGCACTTTCTACAATCTGAAGCGAAGTAGAACCATTGGGATTTACCGCCCAAAAGGGACCTCCTCCCGGCTCACCTTCATTTTTCACCATACCGCATACTCGAATGGGTCGATTGAGAACCCCTTCCAGAAACGTTACTTTTTGAGCACCGTCCATAGAGCTAAATACTTGAGCGGGTAATACGCAGAGCTGATCTTCCACAAACTCGCGCATCTCCTCTAGCTTGCTCTCCAATATTTCTTCGGATTCGTCTATCAGATTAAGATACTCAAAGATTTTTTGCTGATAGCTCAGAAGCACTCCACCCAGCAGTTTTTTATTATGAAAGGTTTCTGCTTTCAGACGGTCAGGCACCACGTTGTCGATATTCTTGATGAACACCAAGTCAGCGTCTAAGTCATTCAGGTTTTCAATCAACGCACCGTGTCCGCCCGGGCGAAATAGAATTCCTCCGTTCTCTTCCCGAAAAGGTTCATTGTTCATATCTACGGCTAGTGTATCCGTAGAAGGTTTTTGCTCGGAGAAAGTGACGTAGTAGCGTACCCCAAAGTGCTTTTCAAAGTGACCTTTTATCTGGGCGATATGCTCTTCGAAGGCTTTACGGTGTTCGGGCGAAACGGTAAAGTGCAAATACACATCGTTATTTTGATTGCGGGTGTAGTTAGCCCCTTCTACCAAGTGTTCTTCTACCGGAGTGCGGGAGGAAGTGCCGTAATTGTGGAATTTCAGCAGGCCTTTAGGTAAACTGCCGTAGTTAAGTCCGTCTTCGTTGAGTAAGCTATTTAGCACCTCTACGTAGCGGCGTTGTAATATCGCCTCGTTCAGTCCCATTCCTTTTTGCTGATGCACGTGGCCTAAATCATCGTAGAACGCAAAGTTGTGGATTTGCTTAAAAAATTGAAATATTTTTCGCTGCTTATGATCGCTTATTAGTTGGTCGTACTCAGCGTCGCTACCAGAGTAGCTTTGTTGAAACTGAAACAGATGTTTGAACATACGGCTGGCTGCCCCGGAAGCCGGCACAAATTTGACAATCTTTTGAGCCGAAGCAGACGCATCGTAGCTTTTAACGTACTCAGCCGAAAGCTCGTCGCTGAACTTAAGGATACCATCGTTAACAGTCGCTGCCTTAACAATTTCTAGGTCAGGAAACCCTTCCTGAAAGTATTGGATTTGTTGTTCGGCCACTTCGGGGTTTGTGCCGCGCAGTTCAAATTGGGCTTTATCTTGATCCGTGAACATAAAAAATATGGTTAGTTGTATGTTTGCAAAAATAAACCTACTGGTAGAAAAAACTACGGTAGTGCACTAAAAGTACTAACAATTAGCGGTTCTGCCAATGAATACCAAAGGAGATGAAAAACCGAAAAAGGTAAACGGCAGATTTATTGAATGAACGATGACTAATCCCCAAACCTCAGTGGACTAAAAAACAATCAGTAATCCCAGACATCGTTTAGGTTATTTTAGCAATAGTTGCGAGATTGCAACCCTAAACAGTCGTTCGGTTGAGTCATTCAGTACGTACGTATGCAGGCACTAGCATTCTATATTCTATATCCGCTTATTTTACTTGTTTCGCTTAGTCCTTTTTGGCTGCTCTATAAAATCTCAGATGGTCTATACGTAATAGTCTACCGCTTGGTAGGGTACCGGAAATCAGTTGTAGTAACTAACCTGAGAAACGCTTTTCCGGAACGAAGCGAGGCTGAAATCAGCGTTCTCACTAAGAAGTTTTACCGTTACCTCTGCGATCTTGTTATGGAATCGCTGAAAACAATTACTTGGGATGAGCAGCAGGTGCGAAGCCGGGTGACGATGAAAAACGTGGAAATGCTCGATGCACTTCACGAGCAAGGAAAGAGTATTGTCATTGTGATGGGGCACTTGGGAAATTGGGAATGGGCTGGACCGGGCTTCTCGTTAAACTGTAAGCACCAGCTTTATGTGGTCTACCGCCCGTTGATCAATCCTTATTTTGAAAAGGTTTTTAGCCGCTCCCGAACTAAATTCAGTACTCAGATAGTTGCAAAGAGTAATACACTGAGAAGCATGGTGGCTAATCGGAAAACAATTAGTGCTACGGCCCTAATTGCCGATCAAGCTCCGCACCCAATTAATTCGGCCGTGTGGATAGATTTCTTAAATCAGGATACTCCGGTTTTCATCGGCCCGGAAAAGATTGCCAAGAAACTAAATTACCCGGTCGTGTATATGCAGGTAGAGCGCGTTAAAAGGGGGTACTACGAAGTGCATCCTACGTTGTTGAGTGAATTTCCAAAAGAAACTGCTGACTTAGAAATTACGTTAGCTTTTAACAAGATTTTAGAAGAGGGAATACATAAGTATCCTGAAACCTGGCTGTGGTCGCACAAAAGATGGAAACATAAACGTTCTACAGCAAGTACTGCTTCTTGAGAGATCTAAATAATGCACTGAAATGAGTATGATTGCATACGAAGATATTGTCGTTGAAGCGCCGAATAAGCTACGTACCGGAAAGGAACTGATTCTGGCTAGTAAAGAATACGCAGTAGAAGACCGACGCAAAAGTTGGCTCCATACATTGAGCACGTTAGCTCTGTTGGTACTCGCTTTTTTAGGCACTACGATTGATTTTCACTGGACTCAGCAGCTGTTCTTTAGCGTAGTAAGCGGACTGCTGATTGTTAAATTATTTGTCATTTACCACGATTATCTGCACGGGGCTATTCTGCGTAATTCCAAAGCAGCCGATTGGATTATGACCCTCTTTGGTATTTTTGTGCTAGCTCCTAAAACTATTTGGAGGCGTACCCACGATCATCACCATCATAACAACTCTAAGCTCTCCAGTGGGGGTATTGGTTCTTATCCACTAGTGAGCAAAGAAAAATTTCATCGCTTATCTTCTAAGCAGCGGTTTGCCTATTTGGCTGCCCGTCATCCGCTGACAATTTTTGCCGGTTATATTACCTTATTCGTCTATGATTTTAACGTTCGTTCAATCATAAAAAGTCCGAAGAACCACTGGGATTCAGCCGTAGCCTTAATTATTCACTTTGCTGTCGCGGGACTGATCTTCTATTTCGGGGGATTAAGTGCTTTATTCTTCAGTTGGTTACTGCCTTTTATTCTGGCGCACGGTTTAGGTTCTTACCTGTTCTACGCCCAGCACAATTTTCCGGGAGCAACATTTGCCGAGAACCGCGATTGGGACTACGCCAATGCGGCCATTCAATCAACCAGCTTCTTAGTGATGAACCCAGTGATGAACTGGTTTACCGGAAACATCGGTTACCACCACGTTCACCACATTAACCACCGTATTCCGTTCTATCGGCTGAAAGAAGCGATGGATGAAATGCCTGAGCTTCAAAATCCGAACACCACTACATTGCACCCCAGCGATGTGATTGCTTGCTTAAAATTAAAGGTGTGGGACCCAGCGAGGGGAAAATTGGTGGGTTTGTAGGGTGACTCTCTAAGTTAGACTCTGTGGTGATAAGTGAGAATCTCTATATCTTTTGCCTTACCTAACCATACATTGTGCTATGCAACACCTGCTAACTATCCTTCTTCTCGCTGTTACCTTAGCCGTTTCAGCTCAAACA
>NZ_JBARYM010000539.1:0-1960 GCF_049647865.1 Tunicatimonas sp.
ATGAAGTAAGTACGTACGGGCTATGGGTAGTAATAATTAGTTTGTCTTTATGCTTATTAATTCGTTCAATAATAAATTCAACTAACTCCTTCTGAACTGTTGGGTAGAGATTGAGTTCGGGTTCTTCTATAACAAAACAGTTTTCCACGATGTTCTCGTCGCTAGTATTGGATTCTATTACCAATAAAAGGGGAATGATAGATTGAAGCCCACTAGATGCCTGCTCTAATTTGACTTTTGCTCTATCATCAAAAGTCACGAAGTTAGATTTGTCAGAGTACACGTAACTCACTTCTAGAAAAGGTATAGAAAAATTACTATTCTTCTTCCGGGCAGACTCAAGGCGCGTACCGAACTGCTTAATACACTTAGCAATTGAAACATCATTATTCATTAATCCGAAGATAGATTCGGCTACTAGTGACAACAAAATTCTCTCAGCAGGAATATATATTATTTTCCCCGAACCAAATGGTCTCATAACAAGGTCATTTATCTCTGCCATGTATGACATTGTTTCATCTAAATAATAACCTTCATCGTTAATAATCTGATCCTTATTATTTTTTACTTTTTCAACAAGTTCTCGAAACCTGTTAACTTTCTTATCACTACCTTCTGATTTCACTTCTATTTTATCAAAATCATATGAATCGATAGATAACAAAGCAAGTGAAATAAGTTTATTGACAGACGCTTTTCCACTCATCATACTTTTTGCAAGAGAAGAAATTATAGGAGCCATTTCACGATTTGGATCAATAGCTGAAGCCAAACCTTTAAAAGGAAGATTAGAATGCACCTCATTGCTTTTCAACTGCAGAGAGTATTCGCCTTTTATATACTCAATGTATGTTTTTTCTTGAAAAATATAGTTAATGTTATAGTCTGAAAGTAGTTCTTCAACAATAGCAAAATCATCAGTATATATCAGTTCAGCGCTATCTCTAAATATAGAAATCAACTTCGCTACCGTACTTTTCCCGCTGGAAGTGCTGCCGATAAAAACATTGATGTCTTTGATTTCTAGCTCAATGTCCTTGATTGGACCGAAATTTTTAATAATAATCTTTTCCATAGAAAACGGCCTTATTTGTAGTATACCATAACGTCGCTTGCTGGTTTTCGTTGAGATCACCACATTTTGTTATTGTCTCAATATACCAAAAATAAAATCTCACCAAATACACGGCGGCTACTATCTTTTGTGCTAGTTTCGCCCTTGTGACTGCTCGTCAATCAATGTACAAAATACCTGTACTTCTTCTATTCGAATGGCTGATTTTTGGTTGTCAATCGTCTACTGAAATTCCGGGATCAACTATTACGGATACGCTCTCGGTTGGGTATACTTTATCGCAGCAGTACTGTGGTAACTGCCATCAGTATCCTAATCCCGACCTACTGCCGAGAGCTACATGGGAAAAATATGTACTACCCCGGATGGGTCATCGCTTGGGAATCTATGAGCATGATAGTGTCCGTCAGGTTTTATTAGAAGCCGGAATAGGCGGCGAACGGGTAGACCAAGCGGGAGTTTATCCTACCCAGCCAATCATTGACCAGGATCAGTGGCAAGCTATTCAAGCGTACTACTTAGATCGTGCTCCCGATTCATTATCTGTAGACGTACCGGAAATAGCAGTAGGCCTATCGCACTTTCAGGTTCAGGTTCCATCCTACCGGTTGTCACCCCCGAGCACTACAATGGTTAAAATTCATCGGCAGCAGCTATTTGTAGGCGATGCTAATTCTAAAAGTTTGTATCAGTTCGGAAATGATCTTAGTTTACAGCGAGTAGCCCGGACGGGCGAGGGAGCGGTGCATAGCGAAATCTCTGCTGAGCAACTGCTGCTAACCGTAATGGGGTCGTTTTCGCCCACAGATAATCCATCGGGGAAGGTTATTACGCTGCCGCGAAATGAAGGTGGTACGCCTCAGGTACTACTGGACAGTTTGC
>NZ_JBARYM010000540.1:0-5168 GCF_049647865.1 Tunicatimonas sp.
GGGAAAACGTCTTTACCCGATTTACTCTTCCTTCAAGACCATCACTGCGTGAATTGGAAAATGATCTGAGCCAAATTTATTCAATCGCTGCAACTTGGTTAGCGCAAAGTCGCCGGATACATACACATGATCTAAGGGCCAGCGCATAACGCTTGATTGGGCGTCGAACGAATTGTATAGTCCCCGGCCTACCCGCGTATCGCTGAGCTGACCTTCCACCTGGAACAGCCGCGAAGTGTTAGACCAAGCAACATCATTAAAATCTCCGGCTACTACCGTTGGTTGCTGGTGTTGTGCGACCATTCGTCCCACTTTAATGAGAGCCACCTCTTCTTCGCCCTCGTTGTCGGGATATTTGCTGTACACCGGAGGCACCGGGTGCACTCCATGAAACCAAAACGATTGCCCGTTGGGTAGTTGCACCTCAGCATGAAAAGAAGGGACACTATCATGTTGCAAAAACTTCACTTGCATGTCTTGCCACGGGTAGCGCGAGTAGAGTCCCATTCCGTAGGTATTATCGGCCGCATACTCTTGTACGTGTGGGTAGCGGAGGCGTAGCGGTTGTAGTGCGTTCATCCACCACTGATCGGTTTCCATAAGCAGTACCATATCCGGATTGATTTCCTCCACGACCTCCACTAAAGAACCTACCTGCCGATTATGCATGTATACATTGGCAATCAGTAGACTCACGCTCGCATCGGATGAAGCTAGACTAGCATCCAGTGAGCGAACATCTGTTCCGCTCAAGGGGGTATAAGGGTAAATGAAGTACGCCTGCAAACCAACTGATGTCAGTAGTCCTGCTGCCAATAACATCGAACCCAGGGTCCAGCGGTGCGTCATAGTTACTATAATGAGCAGGCAGATTCCACCCAATAGCAACAGTTGTATCCGAGGAAAGTCCAAGGCTTTAATCCACCATACATTAACATCATATAGTAGAGAAAGTAAGGTTGCACTGATGGTAATTACACTAAGCAGTACAATCAAATAGTAAACTATTTTCTTCAAGGTATGCATAGACTAAAAGTTTGGTTGTTTTTATTCGGGATGGCAGCATCTCCCTTAGGTTAGATATGCTACTTATAAAAATTTTATAGTATAGAGCCTACAACTTTTTTTCAACTGAAAGGTTAAAATATAGTAAACACGCAATTTTTTTAACTACGATAGGCTCTTTTAGCGGTGTTTTACTAGTTGTCTAGCAGCCTATTCACCTGAAGTCTTGCTTGGAATTCGTTCAGGTAACTATTTTTTATGTTTTCTAAATTATCATCTTCGGCACTTTATCGAGCGGCTGCATTGGTACTT
Organism: Tunicatimonas sp.; assembly: GCF_049647865.1. Classification (NCBI taxonomy): domain Bacteria; kingdom Pseudomonadati; phylum Bacteroidota; class Cytophagia; order Cytophagales; family Catalimonadaceae; genus Tunicatimonas; species Tunicatimonas sp. The sequence continues at coordinate 1,318 of NZ_JBARYM010000540.1, forward strand.
ATTACGGGGGCAGCCGTGTACTTAATGATTCTGGGCAAATCAATCATCATCCCGTTAGCATTTGCTGCCTTTGCGGCAGTAGTTTTAGCTCCACTTTGCCAATACTTAGAAAATAAGGGTATTCACCGCAGTATTGCTGCTTTTTTGTGTTTATTGTTAGCCATTTTAGTCTCTACCGGAGTGACTATCTTCTTTACTTTGGAAATGTCGACCTTAGCCAACGGCGTAGAGACATTCGAGAATAACCTAAACAACATGGCCTCAGACGTGGCTACATTTTTAGGTACACAACTGAGTCATACCGAACTAACTCAGCTAAGTACCTTTCAGGAGTTAATGAGCTTTTTACTAGAAGACACCCAGGGTGCTCTGGGGAAAGTACTAGTGATTGTAGCCTCCAGTTTCGTGTTTATATTATTTCTGTCGGCCTTTATTGTTATGTTCCTAATCTACCGAAAGGGCATTAGAGAATTTGCCATTTCACTGTTTCAGGATGATGAGAAGAGTATGCGACATTTGCTTCTAAAAATTGAGCAGGTAGTCAGAAATTACCTTATCGGAATCTTTCAAGTCATTGTAATTTTAGCCGTATGCAACTGTTTAGCTTTATGGCTTTTGGGGGTTCCTAATCCTATCTTTTTTGGTATTTTTGCGGCTTTACTTAATATCGTTCCCTTTATTGGCCCTTTAGTAGGTTCACTGGTTCCGGCCATGTTTGCTTGGGTTATTTCCGGCTCAATTATGTCTGCCGTATGGATCATTATATATTTCATTGTAATCCAGAGCCTGGAGAGCTACGCGATAACTCCTAACATTGTTGGAAATAAAGTAAACATCAACCCCATGTTTACATTACTGGCAATTTTCATTGGAAATTTAATCTGGGGCGTACCGGGTATGATATTATTTATTCCGCTAACCGCAGTGTTGAAACAAATCTTCGACGAGGTAGCGGGCTTACGACCTTACGCCCATTTGCTAGGAGCACTGAACAAAGATAAGGCTGAAACCCAGGATGCGACTACGGCTTCTTCTTGAATCTTGCCAGAAGTATTTAATAGAAACATTTCTACCTCCTTTTGCTTCGCTATTCTTCTAAGTACTATCGTAATAACTCAAAAACTTCCTCCAACCGGTCTTCCACCTGAGATTGAATTTCCTGCAAGGCCTCATCATTAGGCAACACTTTTAGCATTCTTTGGCTTTGCCCCAGTAGGTTTTGTAGGTGGGTTAATTGGAGCATATCGAGCAGTAATTTGGATTTATGCACTGCTTCATCTAAAGCAGAGGCATCTCGGTTGCTCATTGCCTGCGTAAATTGCGATTGCAGCTCCTTTATATTATTAATAGCATTTTCCATAAACTGCTGCCTCTCTTTCTCGTCCTTAAACAATTCGCTTACCTTTTGCAGGTTTAGCCCTCTGATTTCCTTTTCTGATATCGAAGGTGATTCTGGCTGGGTAGGTTGAGCCAGACTATATTTTTGGACGTAGCGTAGTATCTTCTGCTGTAGTTCCGGTGGATTAAAAGGTTTGATTATTATCTCCTGAAAGCAGGATGCCTCGGGGTGCTTTTTTACTTCTTCGGGCGTATCGGCGGTAAGAGCAAATATGGGTGTATCGGTGTAGTTGGGCAGCTCGCGAATAAGTCGGGCCGCCTGGTAGCCATCCATCACGGGCATGCGAATATCCATTAGAATAAGATGATAGGGTTGATCATCACGCTGGGCCTGCTGGGCTATTTCTACTGCCTGTTTCCCGTTTTCGGCAATATCGGGGGTGAGGTTCCACCACTCCTGTAGTAGTTGAATAAGCATCATACGATTGACCGGAGCATCTTCCACCAGTAGCATCCGCACTTGCGCTAGCTGCGTTGAATCACCGGTTAATGAAACCAGACTTTGAACCGCCGCAGTGTCCGTGGCACCTTCCTCCAGGGGCAGGGTAAAGAAGAAACAAGAGCCTTTTCCTTCTTCGCTTTCTAACGCTATCCGGCTGTCCATCAGCTCCAACAATAACTTAGTGATTGATAGACCTAGGCCGGTGCCACCGTACTGCCGCACGGTAGAAATATCAGCTTGAGAAAAATTATCGAAGATAATATCCAACTTATCAGCAGAAATACCAATGCCGGTATCTTCTACCGAAAAGGTGACCAAATATTTATCCCGTTTTTTCCGCTGGAGAGAAACGTTTAGTGTGATGGTGCCATTCTGCGTAAATTTCACCGCATTACTAATCAGGTTATTCAGTATTTGAGAGAGCTTTAGTGAGTCGGTACGCACCGCGGTGGGAATCCGCTCGTCTAAGTTGAACTTAAGCGTATTTCCTTTTTCCTGCGCAATAGGTTCGTAGGCCTTTTCTAGGCTGTGCAACAACGCCGGTAGGTTCAGGTCGGTTTCTTCCACGGATACTTTTCCGGCCTCAATCTTACTAAAATCTAAAATATCATTGATTAACATTCGGAGGTTATCCGCCGAGAATTTGAGCGTTTGCAGGTTTTCTAGTTGCTGGGGTTGAGGGTTTTTGTCCAGCAGCAGGTTGGCAATGCCTAGTATAGCGTTGAGCGGGGTTCGTATCTCATGGCTCATTAGGGCCAGAAAATCACCTTTAGCTTTAGCCGCTTGCTCGGCCTCTTCTTTTGCCCGGCGTAGATTTTTCTCTGAGCGCTTTTGCTGAGTAATATCTACGTTCATTCCAACCCATCCCCGAATAGTATCGTCGGCCTTCCGCAGCGGTACCGCCCGAACCGTCGTCCATTGGTAGTCTTGGGTAGGGACGTGATAGACGCGGTATTCAGTAAGTAGGCTGTTACCGGTTTTAATTGCCTGCTGCCAGGTTTCCTGGGCCCGTTGCCGGTCGTCGGGGTGTACCGCATTGAGCAGACCTCCGGCTTTAAACTCTTGAAAGGTTTGTCCGGTGTAGTTTCGCCAAGAAAGAGAGTCCTCGGTTACTTCGCCCTCCGCGTTGGTGGTCCATACCATCTGGGACGAAGCCTCCACCAGGGCCCGAAATTGTTCCTCACTGTGCCGTACGTCTTCTTCCGCCTGCTTTAGCTGGGTGATATTTACAAAGGTGATCACAACCCCTTCAATCCGGTCTTCTGTACTGCGGTAAGGAAGTAGGCGGGTCAGGTACCATTGCCCTCGCTCGTCTTTTATCTCGCTGGCGTGAGGGGTCAGTTTGTCCAGTACTTCCTGGGCATTTTTTAATATACCGTTTCCGGTAAGGCGACTGCTGAGTTCGGCCAGGGGGCGACCCCGGTCAATTACCCGAATGTTGAACAACTCACTTACCTGCGGAGTAAAGCGCATAATCCGAAGATCACGATCCAGAAACAGGGTGGCAATATCGGTGGCAGTAAGCAAGTTTTGCAAATCGCCGGAGAGTTGGGCCAATTCTTTTACTTTATGCCGGTTCTCCAGGTTTACGGTGCTTAACTCTTCGTTCATTGACTGGAGTTCCTCCTTGCTGGTTTCCAGTTCTTCCAGTGTAGAGCGCAGCTCCTCATTGTTCGATTGCATCTCCTCACTCGATGCTTTCATTTCTTCCTGGCTGGTTTCGTACTCCTCAATAATGATCTGAAGCCGCTGCTTAGTAGTGCTCAGCTCTGTTTCCAACTCTTGTATCCGAGGGGCGTCACCGGTATTCTCATTCTTGGCTGACCCAGGTTGATGATCCGAAATCTCGTATTCGTCGAAGATAACCAAGAAAAAACCTTCCTGCTGAGATTCGGTAGAAACCCGAAGGTGCAGCACCACTTCGCTCAACTTTCCATCAAGCGCAATGGGAATGGGTTCCGAGCGAACGGTTGTCTTTTGTTCCCGGGCGGCATACAGGGCAGCCCGTAGC
>NZ_JBARYM010000541.1:0-2160 GCF_049647865.1 Tunicatimonas sp.
GAGGATTAACCTCAAATCCGGCTATTTTTCAGAAGGCAATTAGTGGCAGTGATGCCTACGACGAGGATATTGAAAAATTTTCTAACGAGGGGCTAGAGCGCGTTAAGATTTACGAACAGCTAGCTGCCCAGGATATTCAGGGGGCCGCCGATTTATTTCGCCCGCTGTACGACGATTCTGATGGTGAAGATGGCTGCGTTAGCCTGGAAGTACAGCCCTCGTTGGTGTACGATACTCAGGGAACTATTGAGGAGGGCCGCTATTTGTGGAAGGCGGCGAACCGTCCCAATGTGATGATCAAAGTACCTGGTACCAAGGAAGGATTGCCCGCGATTACTCAACTGCTGAGCGAGGGAATCAATGTTAATGTAACCTTACTGTTTAGCGTAGACCGCTACCAAGCTGTTACCGAAGCCTACATGAAAGGACTGGAGAAACGATTAGAGCAAGGCGAATCTATAAAATCGGTGGTATCGGTAGCTAGTTTTTTCCTGAGCCGAATCGATGTAATGGTAGATCCGCTGCTTCAAGACATTATTAAGAATAAGCCCGACCATGCCGAGAAAGCTAAGTCAGTGCTAGGTGAAACTGCAGTAGCAAATGCGAAGCAAGCGTATAAAGTGTTTGAAAAAGCTTTCTCTAGTGAACGTTTCAAAAAACTAGCGGCGGAGGGTGGTCGCAAGCAACGTGTGCTTTGGGCTAGCACTGGCAATAAAAATCCTGACTATGAAGAGCTACGCTACGTATATCCGCTGATTGGGCCCAATACGGTAAACACCATGCCGGGTGATACGCTGGATATTTTACTGGAGAAAGGTGAGGAGCCTACCAACCAAGTAGTCGAGGGTATGGACCACGCTGATAAAGTAATGGCTACGCTGGAAGAACTAGGCATTGATATGGAGAAAATTACTGATGATTTGGAAAAAGAAGGGGTAGCAAAGTTTGAGAAGCCATTTAATCAACTGTTAGATGCTATTGAAGAGCAACGAAACGCTCACGCCTAACTATTAATGAACTCAATAGATAGTGAATGCCAAGCCAGTAGCGGTTTGGCATTTTTCTTTTATTACACTGAAGTGTTGAAAGAGTTCCTATAAATACCTTGGCGACTTAGGCTTGATAGAGCACTAATCATAACTTTCTAGAAACAAAGTAATACTGGTTCCCTTTCCAAAGTAACTCATCAGTTCTATTTTTCCGCCATTTTTCTCTACCATCGTTTTTATTAAATGCAAACTCAAACCTTTTCCTTCTCCCCGGCTGCTAAATCGCCGAAAGGGTTGGAAAAGGGCGTCACGGTGCCGGTCCATATCTATCCCAATACCATTATCTTCAATTTGTAGCAGTACTGTGCTATCCTTTTGAGCCAGTGTTACCCGAACAACCAAATCGCGGTCTTCTGACTGGTAAAGCACCGTATTATCCAATAGTGAGCGAACCATGCTTCTCAAATAGGGTACCGGATAGCTCAATGATATACTATCATCAAACTCTTTAATAAGCTCGCCTGAAACACCATATTGAGTCCAGTAGCTGTCCAAGCGGTCAGTAAGCCAATGCGCCAAGGGGTCAAGTTTGGTTACGCGGGTGCTTTCAGTCTTCACGACAAGGAACTGATTGAACTCGTCGCGTAACTCAGTAATTTTAGTTAAATAAGTACCTTCTAACTCCTGAAGTAGAAATTGCATCTTATCTTTTTTCTCATCCTGACCGGAAGTATTTAGCCATAAGTTGAGCGAGTGAAATAGGTTTTTGGTATCATGAACGTTTTGTTCAAAATATTGCTTTACATTCTTGATAAGTGTTTCTGAACTTTGGGGCATGTCTCAGTTTTTGTTATATTAAATGAAGTAGTGATCATGCTACTTTAGAAATACAAAATATAGGCTCAATTAGCTCCCGGTTTTCCAAATAATATATGACGGCTAGTTCTATTACACATCCTCTTAAAGTTCTCATCGCTGATGATCAGTATTTGTATCGAGAGGGGATAAAGTCATTACTTAGTGAAGAGGCGTCTATTGAAGTAGAAATTAGCGTTAGCAATGGAGGTGCAATTATGGATTACCTTCAGCAACACCCCGTAGATATCATCTTGATGGATATTGATATGCCGGGTATGAACGGTATTGAGGCTACCCGCTTAGTAAGGGAAGC
>NZ_JBARYM010000542.1:0-3069 GCF_049647865.1 Tunicatimonas sp.
GGTTTTACTAGTTTAACGGGTAGGGGAGTCCAAGCAACTTCCTCAGATGGACAAACCTACTACGTGGGTAGCAGTAAATTAATGCAAGAGCAATCTATTCCATTTAGTGATGAATTGAACCTTCAAATAAAAGCGTTTGATAATGAGGCCAAGACTGTGGTGTTTTTTGCTAGTAGTGAGCAGATTTTAGCCGTTATTGCGATTGCCGATACGGTGAAAGAAACATCGATAAGTGCTATCAGTAATTTGCAGCGCCAAGGCATTTCGGTGCACATGCTTACGGGCGACAGCCAGGGAACCGCCCAGGCCGTGGCCAATGCGGTGGGCATAGCTCACTATCAAGCAGAAGTGATGCCCGAAGATAAAGCTGATTTTGTGAAGAGTCTGCAACAACAAGGTAAGACCGTCGCCATGGTGGGCGATGGTATCAATGATTCTCAAGCGTTGGCGCAAGCCGACGTAAGTATTGCAATGGGGCAAGGTTCGGATATTGCGATGGATGTAGCAAAAATGACCATTACCACATCCAACCTACAGGCTATTCCCAAAGCACTGAACCTATCTCGGAAAACAGTACGAGGAATCCGACAGAATCTATTTTGGGCGTTTATCTATAACGTAATCGGAATACCAATTGCCGCCGGAGTGCTTTATCCATTTAACGGCTTTCTACTTGACCCAATGATTGCCGGCGGTGCAATGGCTCTAAGCTCAGTTTCTGTAGTGATGAATAGCCTACGACTGCGAACCACTAAAATCTAGAAAAATATGAAAACCTATACTTTTAAAACGAACATCAATTGCGGTAGCTGTATCCGGGCAGTTACTCCTCACCTAAGTCGAGTTGAGAATATTGAAAGCTGGGAAGTTGACACTGAACATTCTGTTAAGGTTTTAAAGGTCGAGCTACAAAGAGGCTCCGCTCACGATGTTGTGGAAGCAGTTGGTGAAGCTGGATTTTCTGCTCAAGTACTAAGCTGAATTACTCGCGTGAAATTACAATAGATTGGTATCTGCCGATTCTAATTCTAATTTCTTAATCCAAATGTTGCGGTAGAGTACGTTATGCCCTTCTGCTTGTAGTTTGATTCCTCCGGGAGTATCGGTAATACCTTTTCCATTATCATTTCCTCCGTCAATACCAGAATTAGGTCCACCCCAAACTTGGGTAATGGGCTGATTCTCGTGTACTTTCTCGCCGTTGAAATAGAGCGTGACCATTGCCTTCTCGGTTCGTTCACCGCCTTCAAAGCGGGCAGCTCTAAAAACAATATCGTAAGCATTCCACTTGCCAACTCCCCGGTAAGCGTGGTAGGGAGAAGGTGTTTCGTTAATTACCGCAGCCATACCGTGCGAAGTAGAGTCGCCATCCAATACCTGAATTTCGTAACGGTTCTGCAAGTAGACCCCACTATTACCACCTTCATCGGCAATATAAAACTCTACGTGAAGCCGAAAATCCCGAAACTTCTCTTTAGTAACTATATCCGCCGCACCGTATATGCCACCAGCCGCCGCAGGGTCATTACTATTTGTGGCATAGCCTGCATCAATTGGGTCTTCTATAATTTCCCATTTTAGGGGTAATTCAGCCGATAAGCGAGGCCCCTCCCAGTAGGTCCATTTTTCGTGAAGCATCTCTTTGCTTCCATCGTATAGCACTTCAGCATCGGATGGGGGCGTGGCTCCAACACCAAGTTGAGCGAAAACCGGATAAACTAGTAGAAAAAATATAGGTAAAAGCAGTGTTGTTTTGCCGTACTGAATTGTCATTGATTAAAGGGTTAGGTTGAACAACTTTAAAAATACAAAAAAAACAATGCTTATAGTGAATATGCTACAATTCGTCTCGCTCTTGGGCTGATTATAAAATACGATCGGTTCATTTAAATGATACTGAACGATAAGCTATTTGATAAACGAAATGATTGGCATAATAAAATTAAACTAAATTTTTAGTTTGAATTTGCTTTGAACAAACTAATTTATTAGTTTTAACTAATTATTTAGTTTGTAAAAGAGTAAACTGTTCAATTGATGAAGGAATTAACGAAAGCCGAAGAAGAAATTATGCAAGTACTTTGGCGGCTGAATTCAGCTTTTGTGAAAGATATTATTACTGAATTTCCCGAACCAAAGCCAGCGTACAATACCGTTTCTACCATCGTCCGGATTTTGCAGAAAAAAGGCTTTGTTGGACATAAGGCTCACGGTCAATCGCATAAATATCATCCGCTGGTTACAAAAGAAGATTACACTAAATCCTTTATGAAAGGATTTGTCAAGAAGTACTTCAGTGGATCATACCAACAGATGGTCTCCTTCTTTACTAAAGAGGACAACCTCAGTTTAAGCGAGTTGGAAGAACTCATTAAAGAACTTAAATCCAAAGACTCATGAGCAATTACCTACTGGAGCTTACCGCGGTACATATCGCACTGATGTTAGGCTATTGGTTTTTTCTGCGGAAGGAGCGGCAGTATAGTACCCTTCGATTTTACCTCTTAGCTACTACACTGCTAGCTCTCGTCATCCCGTTGCTCAAACTACCTAAGTTGTTTGGCAGCTCGAAACCGATTTACGTGGCGCCCACAGCAGCTATACAATTAGAAGGTGTAACCATTGCGCCCGCGGCAGATGAAACAATTTGGAACTCAGATTTACTAATCTGGGGGTACTTAGCTATCACTATATTCTTCCTGCTAAAACTCGTAGGAAGCATATTTCACATACTTTATCTAGAGCGCAATAGCAGCTACGAAAGGTTTAACAATCTCTATATTCGCAAGACTAGAAACGTTGAAGGAAGCTTCACTTTTTTCGGTTGGATATTTTTGAATGGTAAAATTAGTCCAGATCAGCCCGACTACGCAGTAATTCTAAAGCACGAACAAGCCCACTCTACTTTAGGACACACCTACGATATACTGTTTCTCGAGCTATTTAAAGTCTGTTTTTGGTGGCTTCCCACCAGCTGGCTTACTATCCAAGAAATTAAGAAAATACACGAATATCAGGCCGATGCTTACGCCCTTAAATCGTACAGCCTAGACCAATATTCGTCTATAC
>NZ_JBARYM010000543.1:0-3153 GCF_049647865.1 Tunicatimonas sp.
GGGCTGGATGGTGAAGCCACCCGCTTTTGATCCCAACCGGGAATATCCACTGTTGGTAGAGAACCACGGTGGCCCGATCTCCAACTACGGCGACCGCTTCTCTCCCGAAATGCAGTTGATGGCCGCCGATGGCTACGTAGTATTCTACCCTAACCCCCGCGGCAGTACCAGCTATGGAGAAGAATTTGGAAACCTGCTGTACCACAACTATCCGGGCGACGACTACCATGATGTAATGGACGGAGTAGACGCGATGATTGAGCAGGGCTTTATTGCCGAAGATAGCCTGTTTGTGACCGGTGGCAGCGCCGGAGGTATTATGACCGCCTGGATGATTGGTAAGAACAACCGCTTCCGGGCTGCCGCGGTAGTGAAGCCGGTGATGAACTGGATCAGCAAAACCCTGACGGCGGATAACTACTACGGCTACGCCAATTCTCGCTACCCCGGCCAGCCTTGGGAGAATATAGAAACCTATATGAAGTTCTCGCCAGTATCGCTAGTGGGCAACATTGAAACCCCCACCTTAGTGATGGTTGGTACCGCCGACCTGCGTACTCCGCTATCGGAAGCCAAGCAGCTCTACCACGCCCTCAAGATTCGGCAGAAAGAAACCGCCCTAGTAGAAATTCCCGGCGCCTACCACCTGATTGCTAACCGCCCCAGCCAGTTAATCACCAAAGTTGATCATATCTTGGCTTGGTTTGATAAGTACCGGGATTGATGATTCGCGTGTACCTTGAGGTTTAAATTCACTTGTATATAGCGCGTTCAAACCTTTCTATGCTACTGCTATAGTCTAACTTTCTCTATCTTCGCTTCTCAGTCTGAGTAGAAACTTTCGTTTCAAAGCCTTTTATTCAGCACTGTAGACAGTCATCCTTTTATCGCTCGAATTTCATTTTTAAGAAGGGGAAGGTCTTTAAGTAGTATTCGCCAGAGCATGGTAGGATCAATAGCATCATAAGCATGAACAATCATGTTACGTAATCCTATAATCTGTTTTGAGCTTGAAATTTTTAAGCTCGGATCAATCTCGATTAGTTTACGAACTGCTTCACCAATAATTTCTAAATCGCGTTCAACTGTTCTCACTGCCATAAAATTCGAACTAAACTTCCGATAGTCCTTGCCATACATATTTACTACTTCATCAAGCTCCTCAATAGCAGACTCGATGTCCAGAATATATTTGAGAATTTCTTTAGGCGGCATAAAGAACTACTTTAGTTTTATCCAGTTCTTCTTTGAATACAGGGTTTTTAACTACGCGGTAGGATAACAGGTCAACTTCTCTACCAAATAATTCTTCAAGATCTTCTTTTAAGGAAAAAAATGCGTCCCCGTGTTCTAAAGGAGATAACGATTTGGAGAACAATACAGCAAAGTCTAAGTCGCTGCCATCCGTAAATTTATCGGATGCGGCTGAACCAAACAAATATAGCTCAGCTACGTGATTTGATTGGCAAATAGCCGTAAGCCTTTCCGTATTTTCCTCGATTATCTCGATCATTGTCAAATATATGGATTAAAGGGAAGAGGTTGTTTGTATATCGTACCCAGTTGTATACAACGGTTCGCATATGGCTTGTGGCGGTTTTTGAAGCACTTTCCTGTTCGCCCGAGACGAATTTACCTAAAAACCGAAAGCTCTCAATTTAACAGCCCACCCGCCATAAGTATATGCAATGTTGGGCTTAGTTATTATTTTTTTCTAAAAGTTCATTTTCGTCCATCTCACGGTCAAACCATGGTTTCATAATATATTTTTTAAAAGCACCTAAAGCACGTCCGAATTCAAGGCACTTCTTTCTATCTAGGCTATCAATAGGATTTGGTTTTGTTTCCAGTTGGAGCTGAATTTCCTCTTCAATTATTTCATTGAAGTTCGGAAAGTTAAATTCATTAAGAAGTTCTTTCCCATGCATGATTTTGTTCCTTAGACTTACCAGTTCACTAAGTTTCTTGAATGCTGTTTTGTCCTTATTAAAAATCAATTCTCCATTTGATAATATAGAGGGAATCATCAATATTTTTTTTTGAAGTTTAAAGAAGTATACCCTTCAATGAATGGCTTGCATTTTTCTGGTCCATAAGTATTAAGGCAGTAATCTGAAATTAAATAGTTCAATGAATATTCAAGTGTAGCGGAACATAGAACAAAGAAACTAAAATGTGAATAGTCGTTTGCTTTGTCCTCTTTGATGTTCTAGTATGCCGACCTTAGTTTTTGGTAATAAGATTCTGTTCCGTTCCACAGAAAGTAACTTTTTCCTTTTCCTTCAACATTCAATATGATTCTACCAGCGTGATTCATTTTGTCAAATTAAGCCCAACATACGATAACGGTAACTAGTCTCCTCTATCCGCCGATATTGGGTCGATAACGGAGACTGATTTCCGCTATTTCTTCTGTATCTAAACAAATTTAACAAAAACTTTAGACTAAGCCGTTGGCTGCCAAAATTGACGAATTCCTTTCGGCTCGAAAGCCTCACAGACTATCAATTTGCTGTCTGTTGCGGATAAACTTCTAATCAACTAGAAATTAAAGCCGAAATGAAGTCCGGGTTCAGTGTTGAATTTAGGCCATTTATTGTCCAGTTGTTTAAATGAATTGGGCATCTCGGTATGGAAAGGCCGGTGGGTAATTGCCACAGAAGGTTCTATAAACCACCGATCGTTAAAAAGCTTGATGTGGTACCCTAACCGGTAGGTATTGAAAATCTGAAAACCGTTATCAACCTTATCTCCATTTTCATTCATAAAAGACTGCCAGGCATTCATCACATGGACGCTGGTGTATAAACCTTTCCACCAAAAGCGCTGGTAGACCAGCGCAAACCCATATTCCCGTATGTACCCGGGGAACTCTTCTTCGGGAGCTTCAAAGGAGCTATCGTAGGCTGGAATTCCTAAGGGCCAGGCGTATTTCCAGGTTTTGAGTTCCAGTGATATCACATCTTTGCCCGTTAGGCGATAGCCCAGGTTAAGCTGCACAAATTCAGGGTTGTTAGATTCGAAAAAATTACCCAGCAGAAAAAAGGTGCTTCCGACAAAACACTTCCGGTAGGTGGTATCTTGGGGGGCATATTGGGCGCTAAGTGGTAATAAACTGGCTAATGCCAAAAACGTACTGAGTACAATAAATCT
>NZ_JBARYM010000544.1:0-3748 GCF_049647865.1 Tunicatimonas sp.
GAAGCATAAAACGCTTAATCCGAGTACTATTCTTTGGTATACTCTTTTTCCGGATTGAGCCGATAGAATAATTAGCCCGACTAGCAGCATATCTAGTCCAATTACCAAGAGCAACAGAAATCCTGAAAATTGATAGATCATATTTCACTTTAAATTGACTTCTAGTGGTACCCTCTACTAAACACTAGCTGATTCTTGCCAGTTACATGGGAGGTTATTTTTTTCACTCACAGTTCATCTGTGGATAATTTTTATTTTTATATGAATTTACAAGTTGAAGGTAAAAATGCAGTTATCACTGGTGGTGATTCTGGCATTGGATTAGAAACAGCAAAAATCTTAGCAAAAGAAGGAGCGAATATCATATTGTCTGATATAGATGAAGAATCACTGCTAGAAGCAGTAGAAAAAGTCAAACCCCATATTTCCGATTCTAGCCAAATTTCTGGCTTTACGGCTGACTTAACTGACTATAGTGAAGTTCAAGAGTTAGCCAAAAAAGTGCAAGATCAGTTTGGGGGTGCCGATATTCTGGCGCACACGGCCGGAGCCCGAGGGGCGGCGGGTGATTTTCTGGATTTAAGTGATGAAGACTGGATGGAAACCATCAATATTGATTTGATGGGTACCGTACGCATTTGCCGGGCGTTTATTCCGCAAATGCAAAACAAGGGCTGGGGCCGTATCGTCACGATTTCTTCCGAAAACGCATTACAACCCTACGAAGACGAAAGTCCGTATAATGCTTGCAAGGCCGGAGTAATTAACCTTACCAAATGCCTTTCCCGCGCTTATTCTAAAGAGGGACTATTGTTCAACTGTGTGTCTCCAGCCTACGTTGCTACTCCCATGACTGATAAGATGATGGAAGAGTTAGCTGATGAGCGAGGTTCTTCGGTAGATGAAGCTATTGAATGGTTCTTAGAAAATGAACGTCCTCATATTGCGGTCAAACGGCGCGGCAAGCCGGAAGAAGTGGCTACGGTGATTGCCTTTCTCTGTTCCGAACTAGCCAGTTATGTCAATGGTAGCAACTACCGAGTAGACGGGGGAGCGGTAGAAACTGCTTTCGGCTAAAATCCATTTTCTTTTTCACTGATCAAAACTACTGTCCAAAAATAGCATTGGGCAGTAGTTTTGTAATTTATCGTTCCACTAACTTTTCTATGAATTACAATCAAACCGTAGTGCGTTGGGGTACTACCGGTACGCCCTTGGTATTTCTTCATTACTTTGGAGGATCAGCTAACAGTTGGCAATGGGTTGCCGAAGAACTACGTGCTGACTATCAGTGCATTGCACTAAACCTACCTGGCTTTGGAGGTACTCAACCTTTAGAAAAACCTTCTATAGAGACATTTACCGACTGGCTAGCTCAAACGCTGAAGCAGCTTAATCTTTATAATCCCGTATTGATAGGTCATTCCATGTCGGGTAAGCTGGCACTTAACGCTGCTGCCGCCTATCCAAAATTGATTAGCAGCGTAATTCTGGTTGCCCCCTCACCTCCAACCCAAGAACCGATGGAAGAGGAAGAACGCCAACGAATGCTTAATCATCCTAACAAGAAGGAGGCAGAAACTACCGTTGAGCAATCAAGTAATCGGAGGCTTAATAATAAGCAAAAATCACTGGCAATAGAAACTCAACTGGTGGTTAATCATCAAACTTGGAAATGGTGGCTGTTAGAAGGCATGAACCATTCCATAAGTGATCAGTTGAGTAAAATTACTATTCCAGTTCATTTGCTAGCTTCTAGCGATGACCCAGTTATTCCTATCAATCTTCTTCAAAAAGATCTAAAGGTCTTGCCCCAAGATGTTAAGGAAGTTATCACTCAAGATATTGGTCACTTAATTCCTTTAGAAGCGCCCAAATGGCTTGCTATAGAAATTAGACAGCTGGTGAACGCAGGGTAGAAAGTATCGATTCTATTTGCATCAATCTGCTAGTTATAGTAAGGGGTTATAGTTTATTGGATTCAGACTTGAATTACGAAAAGAAACTATTAGTTTTGCCACTCTAATTTTTACGGGATGTAGCGCAGCCCGGTTAGCGCACCACGTTAGGGACGTGGGGGTCGCTGGTTCGAATCCAGTCATCCCGACTTAAACAAGCCTAAAAACCACCAAAACCCCTTAAATCGCAGGATTTGAGGGGTTTTTTGTTTTTCTACCCCCCAATACATGCATAGAATCTCAAGAAAAATGTGCCCATATCATGGCCCATTTTTTCTTCTTACCTTTTGGGCACAGAAATGAGTTTAAGTATCTGAAATACAGCAACTTAAACTCATAAAAGTTAGTCTTTTTTGTGCTGGTTTGATATAGTTTCTGTGCCTATTCCAGGATGGACACAGCCAAATGTATTCAAAACCCTTTAAACTGTATTGCTATGCGATCTTCTAACACCTTTAGTATCACCTTCTTTGTCAAGAAATACCGCACTTCTTACGGAGAAGCCCCTATCTACGTTCGTATTACGGTAGATAGCAAACGAATCGACTTATCTATTAAGCGCAAAGTAGCTATTGACCGATGGGATGAGGGCCGGGGTATGGCCAAAGGCAACCGGCAGGATGTCAAAACACTGAACGCTTATCTGGAACAAATACGCAACCAGCTATACGAATGCCAGCAGCAACTGGAGAAAGAAAGAAAACTGGTTACCGCTGAGTCAATCAAGAATCGCTACCTAGGACAGGACGAGCGGGGTAAGACACTGAAAGAACTCATCGAGTATCATAACGAAGAAATGAAGGATGAACTAGCCTGGGGTACACAGAAAAACTACCATACCACCCAACGCTACGCCTACGAGTTTTTACAAAAGAAGCGTAAGACTTCCGATATCTACTTGGATGAGCTGAACTACAAGTTCATTAAGGACTTCGAGAAGTATATCAAGAACCGCACTCCGGACGGCCACCAAAAGCCTTGTACTCAGAATGGAACGATGAAGCATGTGGAACGGCTACGTAAGATGGTAAATCTAGCCGTGAAAGAAGAATGGCTCATCAAAGACCCTTTCGTAAAGTTTAAACTGAAATTTGAGAAGAAGGAACGAGGTTTTCTTACCCAGAATGAATTGCAGCGTATTGAGGAAAAAGAATTTCGGATTGACCGACTGGATCAAACCCGCGACATTTTTATTTTCAGTTGCTACACCGGGCTATCGTACGCTGAAGTATATGATCTAACTTCCGACCATATTATCACCGGTTTAGATGGTAAGCTTTGGATTCAAGGGCGGCGTCGGAAGTCCAAGGAATGGTTTAAAGTACCTCTACTGCCCCAAGCGAAAGCGATTGTAGAAAAGTATCAAGAGCATCCGCTGGCCCAGTCAAATGGTAAAGTATTGCCAGTGTACACCAATCACAAGACGAATTCGTATCTTAAAGAGATAGCTACACTTTGTGAAATTGACAAGAATTTGACATATCACTTAGCCCGGCACACGTTCGCCACAACCGTAACACTCTCCAACGGGGTACCCATTGAAAGCGTCAGCAAAATGCTCGGTCATACCAGTTTACGTACTACGCAGGTTTATGCGAAGGTAGTTGAGCAGAAACTCAGCGAGGATATGGGTATGTTGGAAGCGAGGTTGACGGAGCGATGCAGTGATAGAAATTCTATAACGGCAAACAACAAATAGTATATTGTAAAGCGTCGCGCACATTATGCTTTAATGTAAGTTCGTATTGATCTTCAAGCCGTGCTCTTCTGAACATACACTTCTTTCCAGT
>NZ_JBARYM010000545.1:0-2050 GCF_049647865.1 Tunicatimonas sp.
CGCTATTACTGATAAAGACGGCGGTATGCCCACCGAATATCAAGGCGATATATTAGTGCCCTTCCCCATAGAATCGGCTCTTTCCGGTGTTAAGAAAATGGTGCAACCCGATCAGAAGCTTTGGTACCGAAAAACCTTTACAGTACCAGAAGATTGGTCTACCGAAAACTTGCTATTGCACTTTGGTGCAGTGGACTGGGAAGCTACCGTATATATCAACGGGCAAAACTTAGGTAATCACCGGGGTGGCTACGATCCTTTCACTTTTGAGATAAAAAAGGCTACCTCGGCTGAAAATGAACACGAAATAATTGTTGAAGTATGGGACCCTACTGACGAAGGTAAGCAACCTACTGGCAAGCAAACATTGGAACCTCGTGGAATTTGGTATACTCCTACCACCGGTATCTGGCAAACGGTTTGGTTAGAACCAGTTCCCGCTTCTTATATTGAAAGTATCAAATTGGTGCCCGATATTGATGAAAAGATACTTACAGTTGACATTCAAACGAATGACGAATCTACGGTGAGTGATGTGCGCCTGACTGCTTCGGATAATGGACAAGAAGTAGCTACTCAAATGGGTAGTGACAATCTTTCTATTCAGTTGCCAGTATCTTCACCTAAACTTTGGTCCACTGATGATCCTTTTCTTTATGATCTGACCATAGAACTAACAGATGCTGACGGAAACGTGGTCGACAAACTAGAGAGCTACTTCGGTATGCGGAAAATATCGGTAGAAAAAGCCGATGACGGTTACAACCGCTTGTTTTTGAACAATGAACCATTATTTCAAATTGGCCCGCTAGATCAAGGATTCTGGCCCGATGGTCTGTACACCGCTCCTTCAGATGCTGCTCTAAAGTACGATGTAGAGGTTACCAAGAAGATGGGCTTCAACATGGCTCGCAAACACGTGAAAGTGGAACCCGCTCGTTGGTACTACTGGTGCGACAAACTGGGCCTGTTGGTTTGGCAAGATATGCCTAGCGGGGAAGAACGGGTGCGAAGCGATGGCGAAGAAATTGAACGTACTACCGAATCAGCTGAACAGTTTGAAACCGAACTAACCGAATTAATTGACGATTTTTACAACCACCCCTCTATTGTGATGTGGGTAGTCTTTAACGAAGGATGGGGTCAATATAATACGGCTGAACTAACAGAATGGGCGAAGGAGTATGATCCTTCTCGTCCGATTAACTCGGCTAGCGGGTGGTTAGATGTAGGTACTGGTGATATTAGCGATATGCACAGCTATCCCGGACCAAATATGCCTGAAGTGGAAGATGTACGAGTAGCCGTATTAGGTGAGTTTGGTGGGCAAGCACTAGTAGTGCCGGATCATTTGTGGGTAGCGGACTTATCCAAAGCACCTACTCACTTTAAAACTTCCACTTCTGCCGATAGTTTGCTAATGGCGTACAGTAGCCTATACCTTCCCTTAGATTCTCTGAAGGAACAGGGGTTGGCGGCTGCTGTGTATACCCAAACTACCGACGTAGAATCCGAAGTAAACGGACTATTGACCTACGACAGGGCCGTGATCAAAATGGATGTAGATACACTACAGGCTATTCATCGAAAGCTGTATGAATAAAGCCTTACCTCATTACGGCAAAATCATACTACTATTCCTACTGGTCAGCCCTAGCTGCTTTGTATTAAAAAGCAGCTCCCCCGATCCGTCGATCACTATTAGCTTGAACCAGAAGCAAATTAATTCTGAAAAAGGAATAAAATTATCACAATTACGAAAAAACACTCACCCGTACCTTAGTTTAGAAATCAATGATCCCAAGATTGTAGAGAAGCTTTCTGAGGCCAGCAATCTTCAAATTATGCTAGCCCGAGGAAGTAGACCAGTAACGTCATTTCAAACTGATTACAATGTTCCGTATCGTATGGGATTTGGTGTTGACTCTTTGTTCCACAGAGCAATAGCGGGTGACCGATTAATATTTTACGTAGATGATTTTATTCTTTACAACTTAGCTATACGATAATCATTCCATTCATACTATTCTAAAGTTGTTAAGACCTTCAC
>NZ_JBARYM010000546.1:0-4585 GCF_049647865.1 Tunicatimonas sp.
ATAGTAAACACGCCAGAGTAGATGGTTCGGTATCGTGCCAGTTATGAGCATATCGGAAGTAGGTCAGTTGCTCAGCAGTGATACAAGTTATATGCCAAGCGTTTTTACCTCAACAAAGGTACAAATACTCTAGTAAACTGTGCGAAAGCGTGCAAAACTGTCCGTATTCGGACATAGATGTACAGTGTTATGGTGTTATGGTGTTATGGTGTTATAGTAAATCAATAGTCGCGTATTCAAGCTATCTACTTTCAATGTTATAGTTTGTTCACTATACACGGGCACTATAACACTTAGCACTATAACACTATGATTAGTCCCACCAGTCTTCTCCTTCTACCAGATAGCTTTTTACCAGGTCTTCATTCAGATCAATGCCTAACCCGGGACGGTTGCTAAGTTGAATGTGACCATCTTTTACCATTTCTTGGTCGTAGCCCAGCACATCTGGATCGCCGTTAACTCCTTTTCCTTCTCGGTTTTGATCAGTACTCATGAATACTTCGTGACCTAAGAATTCGCGTACCGATGCCGCTAGGTTAGCCGAGGCTATCGTAGCAATAGGGCCCGCTACATTATGAGTGGCCACCGGAATATAGTAAGTTTCCGCCAAATCGGCTATTTTCTTGGCTTCCAGTAGTCCGCCTGCCATAGATACATCAATCTCAATCATATTCACTCCCTGGTTTACGATAAACGGACGAAAGTCGTGCCGACCGTACAGGTTTTCTCCGCACAGAATGGGTACCGGCGATTGTTCGGTGAGCTTTACCCACTGCTCGTTGTAGGCAATCGGTAAAGGATCTTCCATCCACCAGGGCCGAATCGGTTCTACCGCCCGAGCCAACCGAAGCGCACTATCAAAATCAAACTCCCAGTGGCAATGCACGGCAATATCAAAATCCCATCCGACGGCCTCCCGGAGGTTGGCGTAGCCTTCAGCGTTCCGATCTACTTCTACATTGGAGATACGGCGGTTATTCAGTTCATTCCAGCGCTGGTCGCGGATAATACCTACCTTGGCAGCGGTCCACCCTCCGTTCTGCATTCGTTCGGCGAACTCAGCGCAGGAAGATTTATCTAGCATATCTTGAGGACCGGAAGAAACATAAGCCCGAACTTGGTCAACATGAGAGCCGCCGCCCAGAATTTTATGTACTGGCTGTTCGGTAATCTTTCCAATAATGTCCCACAGGGCAATTTCTACTCCGGTGATGGCGTGGGTTGCCATTCCGTGGTTGCCGCCGTAGTACGATGTGCGGGTGCTCATCTTGAAAACTAGATATTCCAAATCAAGCGGATCTTGCCCCATCAGAATTGGTTTGCACACATTCAACACTACATCTTTAGCACCCAGTCCATTCTCGTCGTGATGGCACTCGCCAATGCCAACAATACCAGCATCAGTTTCAATTTTTACCAGCGGACTTACCCGAAAATTAATTTTAGTCCGAATACATTTTACATCGGTAATTTTTACTTTCTGTCGGTTGGAAGCCGCCAAAGTATTGAAGTAAGGTAAGCAAGAAACTCCGGATAGTGCTAGTGCAGTATTCTTTAAAAACTTTCGGCGGTGCATGAGTCTTTAGTTTAGGTTGTTTAGTCGATTGGTGACCAAGTATAACTAAAGATACAAATAGGTAAGTAAACTATAATGCAGTGGATAGAGGCAAACTATGCTCGAACAAAAAAAGCAGCCAATAAGCTGCTTCTTCAAATTCTATAGCATTGAAATCTGCTTAGTAGTGGTAAAACAATAACCTTATCGTCTTATCAGCACTTCTATCGCTTTGCTACTTCACGGATCGCCGCCCGGTTAAAAAACCTTATCGGGGCTCAGGCCCTGCCTACGTTTTTAGCCTCGTGACAGCGCAAAATAAACAGGTCAAAAACGACAACTTATTATTCCACCATTACTTAGCTGCCTTCCGGCGACCTCGTTTCGGCTTAGGCTCTTCTACTATTTCTTCTTCCTCAACATCGGCTAAAATACGACCTGAGTACTCATCAAAAATTAATCGTTTGCGTTCTTTGATCTCCACAATACGTTGAGGGGGAATGATGATATTACAACCTTCGGCCGCACCCCGCACTACTTTTACTACGGCCAAACCGTTGGATAGACTGTTACGTAGCTTTTCGTAGTAGTTTAGAAGCTTACGATCTACTTCGCCAATTTCGCCAGCCACTTTTCCGCGCTGATCCATCAACTTCTTCTCATCTTCTTCGCTCTCAGATACAATTGTTTCCAGCTCTTGCTGCTTGCTTTCTAAATCTTTCTGCCGCCGATCAATCAGCTCTTTGGTATCATCTACCTGTTCTTTTGTCTGCTCAATTTTAGCATAGGCCTCTTTGGTACGCTTCTCAGAAATTTGAATCTCCAAGTTCTGTAGCTCAACTTCCTTCGTAATAGCATCGTACTCGCGGTTGTTCCGCACGTTCATCTGCTGCTCTTCGTACTTCTTAATTAGCCCTTCTGCCTCTTTAATAGCCGATTTATTATTCTCAATATCTTGCTCTAGTTGCTCTACATCGCCTACATATTTATCGTGACGGGTTTGATATCCCGCGATTTCATCTTCTAAATCGCTTACCTCTTCTGGTAAGGCGCCCCGAATTTTCTTGATTTCGTCTAACTCCAGATCAATATTCTGTAGCTTCATAAGCATATCAAGCTTTTCGGCTACGGTTTTTTGCTGCGTGGTGGTGCTTTCCATACGTACTATTAGATGTAAAAAACAGGATTGGTGTTGGCTTTTGCCAAACGGACTGCAAAATTAACAAATTTTTCGCATAAAAATTCCTGGATTAGCTCTTTTGTGTAGACTTCGCTTTCGTAGTGCCCAATATCCGCAATTATGAGGTGGCCATCGGCATCGAAAAATTCGTGATACTTAAAATCAGCAGTTACAAAAACATCAGCCTGTTGCCGAATAGCCTGCGGTAGCAAAAAGCTCCCGGCCCCACCACAAACCGCTACTGTTTGCACCGGACGATCTAGTAAAGCGGTATGCCGAATAACCGACAAGTTCATTTGTTTTTTGAGGTAGCTCAGAAAATTAGTCGGCGACATGGCTTTAGCTAACTGCCCAATCATACCGGAACCTACCTCCTGATTCTCATTTTCTAGATTGTGTAGATAGTAGGCTACCTCTTCGTACGGATGAGCTTTCCGCAAAGCTTGTAATACTAGACTAGATTGATGAGCCGGTAAAATTACTTCAATACGCTGCTCTTCTACTTGCTCCAACTTATCTGCTTCACCAATGTGCGGGTTGGCTTGTTCATTCGGCTGAAAGGTTCCGGTACCACTCACTTGAAAGCTACAATTCTGGTAGTTGCCAATATTACCTGCTCCGGCCGCACTGAGCGCATTCAGCACTGCTTTGGCGTTCTCCTGAGGCACAAAAGTAGTAAGCTTTCGCAAGGTTTGCGATTTAGGAATGAGTACGCGGGTCTGCTGCAACTCCAACTTTTCAGCAATTTTAGCATTCACTCCGTTGTAGACATTATCCAAATTGGTATGAATGGCGTAGATGGCAATATCGTGTTTGATAGCTTTAATAATCGTGCGCTCAATATAATTGCGCCCGGTCAGGCCCTTCAAACCTTTGAATATAATTGGGTGGTGCGCGACAATCAGGTTGCAATCGTGCTCAAGTGCTTCATCTACTATACTTTCTATAACATCTAAACTAACTAGAATGCCACTCACTTCGGATTGAGGATTTCCAGTGATTAAACCTGCATTGTCATATGATTCCTGGTAGCTGCGGGGGGCAATGGTTTCTAAATAGGTGGTTATTTCGTGTATTTGGGGCATAAAAATAGGCCGCTCATTTAAACCACTATAAAATCAGATAAAACGCTCGGTGGTGGAATAGGCATTTCCTTTTCTTTGAGCGTATCTATGTAGAGGTTGACAGCTTCTTTCATGAATGCTTTGGTTTCCTCTACGGTGTCACCAACAGTAATACAGCCGGGCAGATCAGGTGCATAAGCACTGTAACCAGTATCAGTAGGTTCAATAATAATCATATACTCTTGCATCATTTTAATCCAGCTTGTTTCAAAATATTATTCTCTGTTCCCCTTGCCAAGTCTTTGTTACCACCATGATCGGGAACCACTACAATACCCGATTTAGTCGAATGCTCAAAAACTTTATGGCTTCCTCGCTGACGGATGAGATACCAGCCATCTTTTTTTATCAACTTAATAACTTCTTTAACTTTCAAGATAGCAAATTATACGATGAGTTGCTGGTAATAGTTCATTCGGAATAAACCAATCTACTCATTGCCAGAATTGATGGTACCATCAGTATTCGTTTACTTCGCGTAAAGTTAGCAGTTCTTACAAGATGGGTATTCTAATCGAAGATACAATCAATCAGTTAAAGGATGTTCAGGACGGTAGAAACTGGATGGGGGCAAGTTTCGCCAAGAAGCTTAATATGGTTAGCGAAAAGGAGGCTTTCGTACGTCCTGTTCCTAATTTGCATAGTGTTGCTGAAATAATTTCTCACCTAACGGCCTGGAGAAAGGATATCATCCTAAAAATCGAAGTCGGAAAGGGGGCACTT
>NZ_JBARYM010000547.1:0-24093 GCF_049647865.1 Tunicatimonas sp.
ATTGCGAGGGGTATTAATAAAAAGCATCCTCAAAGTGCTCAATCTTCAAATCAGGCACTAATGTAATCGCAACGATATCAAAACGGATCATTCCATTCCGGTTATTTTCCCGTACGTAGTGATCGGCAGCAGCTACAATCAGTTGAGCTTGTTCGGGACTGACGAAGGTTTCGGGGAAGCCAAAGCTGGTATCGCGGCGGGTTTTTACTTCTACGAATACCAGTAGCTTATCTTGCTGCACAATCAGGTCAACCTCAGCCCGGCGGTAGCGAAAGTTCCGCTCAGCTAAAACCAAACCCTTCTTGTTAAGATAATCGAGTGCTATGTTTTCACCTTGTTGACCAGTTTGTTGTTGAGAAGTTTTCGTCATTCGCTTTTTAATATACTCACAAATTTAGTAGGTTCAATTCTAAAATAAGAACACTATGCTACCCACCATAAATCCCACCACTACCAACGCTTGGTCAAAGCTAAACGAGCACTTTCGCCAGATGAAAGATACGCACATGCGTACGCTTTTTCAGGATGACCCGCAGCGCTTTTCCCGATTTTCGCTCAAGTTCGAAGACATCCTCCTCGACTTTTCCAAGAATCGCATTACCGAAGAAACCCACAAACTGCTGCTCGATTTAGCCGAAGAATGTAAGCTGCCGGATGCTATTCAGGCAATGTTTAGTGGGAAAGCGATCAACCAGACCGAAGACCGGGCGGTGCTACACGTAGCATTACGTAACCGTTCTAACGATCCTATCCACGTTGATGGCGAAGATGTGATGCCTGAGGTGAACGAGGTTTTAGGAAGGATGAAAGCCTTCTCGGAGAAAATTATCAGTGGCGAATGGAAAGGCTTTCGGGGCAAACCCATTCGCGATATTGTGAATATTGGAATTGGTGGCTCTGATT
This sequence comes from Tunicatimonas sp., assembly GCF_049647865.1. Taxonomy (NCBI): domain Bacteria; kingdom Pseudomonadati; phylum Bacteroidota; class Cytophagia; order Cytophagales; family Catalimonadaceae; genus Tunicatimonas; species Tunicatimonas sp. The sequence continues at coordinate 904 of NZ_JBARYM010000547.1, forward strand.
TAGGTCCAGTGATGGTGACTGAAGCATTAAAGCCTTACCAGAAGGAGCACATTCACGTTCACTACGTTTCTAATGTAGACGGCACACATATTAGCGAAACATTAAAACCACTTAATCCCGAGACTACGCTCTTCGTAATTGCCTCCAAAACTTTTACCACGCAAGAAACCATGACCAACGCCAACACGGCTAAAGATTGGTTTTTGAAGCAAGCTAACGATGAGGACGCAGTGAAGGAACACTTTGTAGCCCTGTCTACCAATCGGGAAGAGGTAGAGAAGTTTGGGATTGACCCGGAGAACATGTTCGGCTTTTGGGATTGGGTCGGTGGACGGTATTCGCTGTGGTCAGCCATCGGCCTTACCATCGCCTGCTCCATCGGCTTTGAAAACTTTGAAGCGCTACTTGCTGGGGGGCACGCCATGGATCAGCATTTCCGCAACACGGTTCCGGAGAAGAATATTCCGATAACGTTAGCCTTAATTGGCATCTGGTACAATAACTTCTTTGAAGCCGAAACCGAAGCAATTTTACCCTACGATCAGTATATGCACCGCTTTGCGGCATACTTTCAGCAGGGGAATATGGAAAGCAACGGGAAGTACGTGGATCGTGACGGTGATCCGGTAGGCTACCAGACTGGCCCGGTTATTTGGGGGGAGCCAGGAACGAATGGTCAGCACGCTTTCTATCAATTGATTCATCAGGGAACCAAACTAATTCCGGGCGATTTTCTTGCTCCGGCCCAAAGTCAGAACCCGATTGGCGACCACCACGCTAAGCTGTTGGCTAACTTTTTCGCTCAGACCGAAGCCTTGATGATGGGTAAGACCGAAGAAGAAGCATCGGAGGAATTACGCGAGCAAGGCAAGTCCGAAGAGGAAATTAAGAAACTGGCCCCATTCAAAACTTTTCAGGGAAATAGGCCTACCAATTCTATTTTATTTGAAAAGCTCACTCCCCATACGCTGGGTGCACTGATTGCGATGTACGAACACAAAATATTCGTACAGGGAGTTATCTGGAACATCTTCTCCTTTGATCAGTGGGGCGTTGAGTTAGGAAAGCAACTTGCTAAGAAAATTCTTCCCGAATTGGAAGGCGACAGCACCGTTACATCCCACGATGCTTCTACCAATGGTCTGATCAATGCGTTTAAAAGCATGCGATGAACATCTACGGATTTGAAATTAAATTGAACGGCGAACATCTGTGTCGAGCTGGATTTGAGGAAGTGTTCTCTGTTTTGACTTGCCATGTTGTATCTATTCGCAGAGAAAGAGATAATATAGAAAAACTGGGTCTTCGTGTTGGTGGATTAAACTCTGAGACGAATCAGCACATGAATTGGGTGAAGCAAGATTTACAGGAAGGAGATAAACTATCTGTTGAAGTAATTTCAGATAATTTTGATCCACCCACCTCAGTACGGCCTCGCTAAGATAAATCGCTGGAGGCTTTTGTGCTGAAAAGCAAACTCAAAACGTTTTACGCTCTACGGGAAGAACTAAAAGATCATATTAGAGAGTAGTTACTTCAGTTCTGGTGGAGCTTGTTTTTTCAGTAAATCACGAATCTCAGCTAGTAGTTGAATGTCTTTGGGAGTAGGTACACTCTTCTCATTTTCGTCTTCGGCCTTGCGCTTTAATGAATTGATCAGACGGACTACTACAAAAATAGACAAAGCAACGATGAGAAAGTCAAAGCTAACCTGTACTAAGGACCCGTAGCCAATTGCTACCTGCTCCTGAATCACGTCACCGTTGGAGCCGACTTCCCGCGAACGAATAATCCACTTGTACTGACTAAAGTCGGTATCGCCGAACAAGAGCCCAAATGGGGGCATGATTACTTTCTCTACCAGCGTAGAGACAATCTTATTGAATGAAGCCCCAATGATGATACCGATGGCCAAATCGACTACATTACCTTTTACGGCGAACTCTTTAAAATCCTGAACAAAGTTTTTCATGAAGGTTGGATAGTTATTAAATAACCATCAAATCGTAGAATAGCCTGAATTGTTTAGAAAGTAGCAATAAAGTCTGGTGCTGCCAATGTAGTTATTCAGGGTTCCCAAACAATGGTGTTCAAAATCATCTGAGCAATGTTGGGGTTCTCATAGTCGGCAGGAGTTTCACCGGGAAGGATGTAGACGATGTGTCCCTTGCCGTAGGGTTTTAGCCAAACTGCGCGGTCTTGCATAAACAATTCACCGTTGCGCGGGTCGTAGTACTTCAGTCCGCAGAGCACAGTCTTTTCCCGTCCGTCGGTAAACTTATGGTTCAGGTATACCTCCGTTTTCGGTAAAGAAATACTAGGAAAATCGCCTTCGGCAGCGGGCCCGTCAGAAGATACGTAACTCACCGTCGGCCCCCACTCAATATCATGATTAGTGATGTAGTGGTGCTGATTGAGATTGACTAGAATCAAAGTGATGCCATTCTCACCATCGTGGTACCATCCGTAGCCTTCACCCGGTTGCACCGGATGCCGTGAGAACTCAGGGTGATCCAGCCGAATACCTAAAAAATCGAAGTAGAACTCGTTGCGAGCCTTACCACTGCTGATGGAGTGATGCAAACAAACGTATTTGCCTCCCGCTTCGGTATAGTTAATAATAGTTCGTTCGGTAGTTACTTCCAGCTTTCCGTGGATAAAGCCGATCACCGCCTGATAGTCCACCATAGACTCCGGCAGGTTGGCCTGATCCACAATGTCAACTTGTAATTTGCCTGTTGTTTCTAAAAACCGACTTAGTACTTCTATTTGCGGCATTTCATCCTGTACCACCAATACCTTCTGAGCCAAGGCTATTGAACCACAAGCGAGGAACAGAGAGACAGATAACAATAGGTTTTTAGCGTAGCACATAATTTTATACGGTAGCTGGTGGAAGGACTAAGGTTATAGGTAAGAATTTTGTCTATGCATTCTGCCTTCTACCGTTCACCTTCCACCCCTTACGATTTAAAGGTAGCGAACTGAATAGCATCTTTACTCCAGGCAGGTGCATTCCGTAAAGCATCCAGTATTTCTTCTGGTTCGTGAACAAATACCCACATGTTGCGGTGCTCTTGAGCCATAAAGTTCTCGTCAATGCAGCGTTCCAGCATCGTTTCTATCGGATTGTAGAAGCCATCGGTATTTAGAATGACAATAGGCTTGGTAAATAGTCCCAGGCGTTTAAGCGTTAGCACCTCCATGAGTTCTTCTAAAGTACCGCAACCTCCGGGCAGAGCAATTAGGCCATCCACTCCGTCTAAAAAACGTTTTTTGCGCTCGTGCATATCACCTACGAAGTGAAAGCGGGCTACTTTTTTATGGTGTAGCTCCACATCGCGCATAAACTGGGGCATAATACCGATGATCTCTCCGCCTTGCTCCAGTACTGTATCGGCTAGCTTCCCCATTAAGCCAACTGCTCCACCTCCGTAAACCACCTCTACGTTACTTTCTACTAGCTGCTTACCTAACCGCTCAGTAGCCTCGAAGTACTTTTGATCAATTTTTGCGCTAGAAGCGCAGTACACGCATACACGTTTAATGTCCGCCATAGTCAAAGAATCTAGGCGGCAAAATACAAATTATTCAAAGTGAAATTGGGCCACCCCTAAAATAAAAAAGCGCAGCCAGTGAAGACTACGCTAAAGCGAGGGTTAATAGTTGTTGTAAGAAAAGGTTAACGATTGTTCAGCAGATAAGAAGTAAAGCTGCGCCCATCTACTTTCGTATATTTAAAATCTTCATCGCCACTGAAGGATACATCTTTCATATTGAGTGGGGTGCGAAATTTTGCGTACTTGAAGTTAGCCAGATCGTTGAAAACCGCTTCTTCAAAAGAAGCCCCGCGCGGGAATTCGGCGTATTTAAAATTGGCTTCATTATCAAACACTACTGCCGTAAAATTAGTCTCTTCCGGAAATTCGGCGTACTTAAAGTTAGCTTCATCACTAAATACCGATTGGGCGAAAGAAGGGGCCTCAGAAAACTCAGCGTATTTAAAGTTAGCTTCTTCTTCGAAGACTGAGCCAGAAAAATCAGCCTCTTCGGAGAATTCAGAGTACTTAAACTCGCTACCTTCGCGGAAGGTACATTTCCGAAACACTGCATCATCCTCAAAGTGGGCGATGAATGTTTCGTCCTCCCGATCATCGTGGTAATAGGCGATTACATCTCCTAGAAATGTACAGTTAATAAAGCTAATAGATGCTTCTACTATACTCTCGTAGGTATCACTGTCACCGAAACCAAACCATCCTTTAGAAGAATTAGTACGTCCGCGATTGTTCAAGTTGGTTAAATCTAAGTCGCCGGAGATTTCAACGTTCTCGTAGGAGACAGCCTGCCCCTGATTAATCTGGCGAATAACTTCATCAGCATCAACGCGCTGCTGAGCAACACTGACCGTTGCCAAAATAGTGAAAGCGAACAAAACGATAGGTAAGCAAAATAGTCGCATAGTATAAAAGAGTTTGAGTAATACAAGGTTGTACTAAAAGAGATTCAATCAGTATGCCAAGACTAAAAATATCTCTGAGAGGTTTGTAGCAGCGATTTACGCACGACATATTGTTCGGAAGCGGTCACTAGTGTTCGGAAGCGAACGGCTGGGCTGGTGAAATACTAACCAATGGTGAGCGTATCACCTTCGCGAATTACGCTCACTGAAGTAAGTGAACTCTGCGCCGGGCCGGATATCACATCACCGTTCACATCAAAGACCGATGCGTGGCAGCTACAGGTAGCATTGGTGTTAAACGTCCAATTTCGGGTGCATCCTTGGTGGGTGCAACGGCTACTAAAGGCTTGTATGCTTCCGCCTACATTAACGAATAAATAATCTTGGTTAGGATGGAGCACCCATCCGCCATCGTTTTGTAAAGCAGCAAACTCTGACTCATTCAGATCAATGGTAAAGGTATTACTATTATCATCAGGAGCCGGTTCCTCTTCGCTACAACTTTCCAGGCTGATACCCAGAATTGAGAGGACAGTTAGCGAACTGGCTGATTTTAAGAACGTTCTCTTTTTCATAGTAGCGAGAATTGTGCGATAGTCTATTAATGGATAATAACGTAAATGTGACGTTAACTAACGTGAACTATGAATTATAGCCCATCAATGGCAAGGTATAAGTATTTTATTTTCAATGCTCCGCCCTTAAGCCGGGCGGGCTTCTACTTTTCCATCGATGAAAAGTAGACAAAAATCTAGGAAACCTTGAAACTCGCTTCGCTCAAACAGCAAGCTTTCCCTCCATAAGCGGATTAAGCTTTATCTTAATTCATAGTTCACATCAACTACAAATTGGCTAGAATCAGGTAATAAAAGAATAAGGGTAAGAATATCTAAAAGCATAAGAGACCCAAATAAACCTAGTAATATCTCTCTTTAGTAGCATATACATTTAACACTGGTCATTACAAAGATATATGGTAAGCATACTTCAAATATATTTGATAGTATGCCTAATTTCTTATTGCTTTTTCATATGAGGTGACTTAAGATTTAATCGCAAGATGGGTCGGCTCGGTTTCTTATCTTTAATAAACCTCTTTACATGGTGTAGCGTACGGAGATCCTGATACAATAAGATTTTCAATTCCTCGCGAAAACCCCTTATTCCTTCTACTTGCTGTGCCCCGATTTCTACTAGTTGTTCGTCGTAGTTATTGTTTTCATCTATTTTGTGGTCAATGTTCTGTAACAGAAATATATTGAATTCTGTCAATTTCCTTCCTGTTTTATCATTTAGCCAAGTTGAATACTCGATTGATGAAAAAAGCATAGCTAGAAAACGAGCAAAATAATCTTGTCCAGATGCGCAAATTTGAGGGCAGAGACGCCCATCATTTATGTGTACTTGTCCATTAAGCCTTTCTACTATATTTTCAATAGCTTCGTAGGCTTTGATTCTTTTGTCTAATAATTTTTTATAGTATTCTCTTTTATAACTTTCGTGTTGGAGACGCCAGTTAATGAACCCAGTCAAACCTGCTGCGAGCAATGAACTTGATAGTACTGCTAGTAAAATTGAGTAGTCCAAATCGTTTTATGTCATAAATTCTGCCGATTCATTTCTTTTGTCGCGTGATCGACTGCTCGAGCCGTGAGGGCCATAAAGGTAAGGGAAGGGTTTTGGTTACCTACCGAAGTCATACAGGCACCGTCGGTAACAAATACGTTCTTACAGGCGTGCAGTTGATTCCACTCATTAAGTAGCGAGGTCTTGGGGTCATGGCCCATACGGACACCGCCCATCTCGTGAATATCCAGTCCGGGAGCTTGTCCACTATCCATGGTGCGAATGTTGGTACAACCCGATTTTTCTAGTATTTCGCTTCCCTGTTGAAGAAAATCTTTTAGCACTAACTCATCATTTTCAGTATAATCAACCGACACCACTAGTTGCGGAATGCCCCAGGTGTCTGTAGCCGTATCGCTCAGGCGGACGTGATTCTCGTACTGCGGTACGGTTTCTCCCTGCATCATCATATATACTTGCCACGGGCCCGGTTCACTCAATCCGGCTTTCCAATCAGTACCGAAGCCCTGTTGAATCATATTCCGCTGCCAGCCTTGGCGAGCGGCACTAAAGGCTACCATATATCCCCGCAGAAAATCAGTGTCTTGCTGGAACACATTACGGAATGAAGGCATAAACGCCGTCGTAGGCCGCCGTCCGTAGTAGTACTGATCTTCAAAGCCATCGAATGAGGCTAACATACTGCCTCGATAATTATGAAATGCCACGTAGCGACCCATCAAATCATTGTCATTCCCTAGCCCATTAGGAAAACGCGATGAAGTAGAATTAAGTAGTAGTAGATTAGTGTTTAGCGCGGCAGCATTGACAAAAATAATCTGGGCAAAGTACTCGATACTTTCTTTCGTTTCGGTATCAATCACTCGCACTCCCGTTGCTTTATCCGACTGCTCATCGTAGATGATGGAATGTACTACGGAATGAGGCCGTAACGTCATATTACCTGTTTTAGCGGCCCAGGGTAGGGTAGAGGAGTTGGAGCTAAAGTAGCCCCCGTAAGGGCAACCCCGGTAACAATAGTGTCGCGCTTGACATTGTCCGCGCCCCTGCTGTAAGTGAATCTCCTGCGGTTCTGTCAGATGAGCGCAGCGGCCAATAATTACCTGACGGTCATCGTAATTTTCTTTTACTCTTTGCTGAATATGTTTTTCCAAACAGTTCAATTCAAATGGGGGCAATACCTCACTGTCGGGCAGGTTCTTAATACCGTCGCGGTTACCGCTAATGCCGACGAACTTTTCTACGTAGGAATACCAGGGAGCTAAATCTTTGTGTCGGATGGGCCAATCCACGGCGAAGCCATCCCGAGCCGGAGCCTCAAACTCGTAATCGCTCCAGCGTTGAGTTTGCCTAGCCCAAATGAGTGATTTACCCCCGGTTTGGTAGCCTCGTATCCAGTCAAATGGCTTTTCTTGAACGTAGGGGTGTTCGTTGTCTTCTACAAAAAAGTGTTTAGTGTACTGATCGTAAGCGTAGCAACGATTGACAATCGGATTAGCTTCTTCTGCCGATTCAGGCATTCGCCCTTTGTACGGCATCTCCCACGGGCGTTTGTTAGCCGTTGGGTAGTCTTGTAAGTGCTTTACTTCCCGACCTCGTTCCAGTACCAATGTTTTCAATCCTTTGTCACAAAGTTCTTTAGCGGCCCAACCTCCGCTAATACCAGAGCCAATAACAATCGCATCGTAAGTGTTTTGATCTTGAGCGGTGATATTTAAGTTAGCCATAGCTGGCTAATTTAAGCAAATAGCTAGAATTTGCTTTATAGATTCTCGAAAAAGAGGGTAATAGTAGTCTTACGAACTGATTTGCATTTACGAAGCTTGTTCACGGTAGAGCGTAGGAATTACGTGATTGATTGTTTTTTGTGAGGCCTGCCATAAATCATATTCAGCTTGCATCCCTATCCACAATTGAGGACTGGTAGAAAAGGCCTTACTTAAGCAGATGGGCATTTCCGAACTAATACCTTTGCGTTCATTAACAATCTCTGAAATAATCTGCTGAGATACACCCAATGCCTCCGCTAGACCATTGATAGTTAGCTTTAACGGGTTCATATAATCTTCGCGAAGTATTTCACCTGGGTGGGGCGGATTAAACATGATCATACGCAATAAACTTTCTTTCAATTACACTTTTGCGCGATTAACCATCTACAAATAGAGATGTAAACTACTTATAGATCTGATGGTAATCCAAGTAGTCTACGTCATAAACTTCTTCGGCATTTATCCGAAAGGTAACTCGCCAGTTACCGCTTACAGTGACTGCATAGTGGCTCTTTAAGCGTCCCTTCAGTGCATGTAAACTAGAACCAGGATAATTCAAATCTTCTAACGATCTGGCAATAGTCAAATGCGATAATATTCTCAGTAGTTTCCCAACCTGCGAGGGTTATGCTTTTAAGACATCCTTCTTTTAAAGAGGCGTTCTAAAGCTTTTGATCTAAAGTTGATGATCATTTTAGCAAAAGTTTCAGAAGTAATGCAGATACTACTTGGTTGATTGTACCACCACACCAAGCATTTCCAGTTGTTGGGGGTTTTCATCGAGGGCTACTCGAGCAATTCGCATAAAACGACGCATCCAAAGCTCTAGATCATTAATAGCATTATTTTTATCTTGAGTAGCTACTTGGGCTTGTCCTTTGGCTTTTTTCTGAAGACGTTGCAAACCACCAATCTGAGCGATTAACTTGCGGGTCTCGATCAGTTCTTTCTGAGGAACGTTATATTTCTCCATCTGCTTGGCTACTACTGCAATACGAGTGTAGAAACGCTGTACTTGCGTGAGCCAATCGGGCAAATTACGCTCTCGGGCTTGCCCTAGCTTCAAAGCATTCCAAAAAGTGACATCATCTCGGAAGGCAATTCGGGCAATAGACAGATGAGTGCTAAACAAAGTATCCACCTGCTGGCGAGCCTCATTTAGTACCCGAGTAGCATCCTTAGCTGCTAAATGAGCATCTTCTTGCTGCATCATCAATTCATCCAATGCCATGCGCATAGTTCGGCCTTGCTTGATCTTCTTTTCATCGTAACCGTATACGGCTAGTTGAGTAAGAATTTCTGGGGTATTTAGCGCATTATCTACTGCTACATCTACCTGATTCAAAAAATATGTCTCTTTAATCTTCACCATACTTGATAATTGCGTATATCTCAATAGAGTTACACAAAAATGATACAAGCTTACCAGGAGCATCTTCGGTTTTACCTTCAAATCTATTGCAAGTACTATTTATTCTAAATAGACCGAAAAATCCCGTGAGATGCTAAAATAAACTAATCCAGAAGAGAGTTCTTGCGTAAGCAATCATTTGGTAGCACTACAATTGGATAACTACGTTGACAGGAAGAACAAAGGGAGGGCGCAAAGTACTTCCCGAGCGTTGAGGAGCTATTCAGAAGGGCTACAATGCTCTTCCCCGTTATTGAGAAATAACGAATTGGGCTTACAATACTACTCCCAGTTAGTGGGGAATGTCTCAGAAGGGCTACAATATCACTCCCGATTAGTAAAAAATTATTCTGCTACCCCTCATTGTCCTTTTCAGTTATGCGCCTACCACCCAATAATTGCTTTTGATAATACAGTCAGAGGTTTATATTTCTATAGCCCCCTATTCGTTCACTTTTCTAATTGAGCAAGATAGAATAAGTCTAATTTGTGATTATATAGCTCAAAAAAGCAATTGTAATTTACCACAGCAGAGAAAGAGTAACATAACTTTTAGTTTGAAAGCAAAAATATAACCACTCTTAAGTGAGCAGTAAGATAGAAATAGCTCATGCATTTCCTTTTACGTGGTGTCGGCGTTCGTTAAGAGAAGGGTAACAGTTGTACCACTAGCTTATTAGCGTAGCAGTTATCAATTTGCTTTCGCCTTCATTATATAAAGTCTTAATTAAGGAAAAGCCAGACGAATAGCTGCTATGATTGCGGACGAAATCCACAGGTATAGTAGAGTAGCGTTAGAAAAACCTAACCCACAATATTAATCAAAAAAGATTGACGGCTAGCTTACAAACATGATATTTGAGCTGCTGAAGCAGTTGTTAGCAATGTAAAAAGGGGTTAAAATTATTTAGAGCGCAGTAACACGATAAAAAGATGAGTGTTAAAAACAAAGGTAGCTATAAAATAAAAGACCAGCGTGCCAAAAGCACACTGGTCAGCCTAGTAAGCAAAAGTATTAACGTAACTATTTATTGTACAATATCATTGAGCCACAGCTACGGGCACCATTTGTTGTCTATGTTGGTAAATCCATTGTTTAAGCAAATGTGCTTCGTTAGGCGAAAGCCGGGTAAGTGCCTTACGGTATTCCCGATCGTATAACTCTCGGTTAAAGCTCACTTTCTCTAGAATAAGCTTGGTGTAGGCTAACATGCTCGGTTTCATAGGCTATGCATTTTGGTTTATAAATAGAATGTCAGAGTGAAAACGGTCGTCGGAACGGCATCCCCCACCGACGTATTCGCCCTACCGACATATCGGCTAACCGACTCGCCTGACGGTAGCGTAATGAACCGGAGGCTGGCGAGGCGTTTTGAGGTTTTTCTTCTTGGTTCTGTAGTATTGTATTTGAATTTCTGAAATGTAATGACATGATAGCTAAAATTTATTATTTAATAGTATTGCTATCATATACGAAAGCTAATATATAAGGTTTGGAAATAAGAAACAATATTTGAGAATAATTTCTAAGCGCATATTTTTACTCAATGATTACTTACCGAATTGCCTATCCTGATGAGGCTGAAACGATTGCTCGCTTGCATACCATAAGCTGGCAAAAACACTACCAGGGCATACTCCGTGATGCTTACCTGAAGCAAAATATTGCGGCTGATAGACTGCAAGTATGGCAAAAGCGTTTCCGCAACTCCCAAGACTCTCAGTACATTTTAGTAGCAGTAGATAATAATGAAGTTTGTGGATTTGCTTGTACTTACGCAGAAGACGATACCCGCTACGGTGCTCTACTGGATAATTTACACGTTTTACCCCACCGGCAAGGGCAGGGCATTGGTCGGCGGCTAACGCAGCTCTCAGCCCAATGGGTTCATCAACGTGATGCTACTTCTGGTCTGTACTTGTGGGTGTTTGAAGAAAATACCGAAGCCCGTACTTTCTACCAGCGAGTAGGGGGCACAGTGGCCGAAAAAGCTACTGTAGAAAATCCGGGTGGGGGTATGGCCTCAGTATTACGCATTATCTGGCCCGACCTTTCCGCGATACTACCTACTTAGCGATATGGGGTTGATGGTAGGAGGGTACGAGGGTACGAGGTATAGGGTTAAAGGCAATCGAGTTACAAGTAAAATAACTTGAAACCTTCAACCTTTCTATCCTTCACCTTATACCTCTTTACCCTTCAGATTTCCACTCTCGGTAAAACTGGGATAAGAATTGCTCCATAAACCGATGGCGTTCTTCGGCAAGTTGCTTGCCGGTTTCAGTATTCATTCGGTCTTTCAGTAGTAGCAGTTTTTCGTAGAAGTGGTTGATTGTGGGAGCTTGGCTGTGTTTGTATTCTTCCTTACTCATGTTTAGGATAGGTGGTACTTCGGGATCGTATAGCGGACGGTTGCGAAAGCCTCCGTAGTGAAAAGTACGCGCAATGCCAATAGCTCCCAAAGCGTCCAGGCGATCAGCATCTTGCACTACCGCCAGTTCCGGCGAGCGAAAGGCTTGCTGGAAGTTTCCGCCTTTAAAAGAAATATGCCGGACAATATTAACCACGTGCTCTATGGTTATAGCGTTGGCCCGTTGCTTCTCAAGGAATTGTTGAGCAGTACGTGGCCCTATTGCTTCATCGCCTTCGTGAAATTTAGCATCGGCAATATCGTGCAGCAGCGCACCCAATTCTACTACCAGTAGGTCGGCTGCTTCAGATTGGGCAATTTGCTGGGCATTTTGCCATACCCGATACGTATGCCACCAGTCGTGGCCCGCTTCGGCATCCGCCAGCGTAGATTGAACAAAGTCAACCGTTTTTTGAATAAGGTTCGTGTGATTCATACTTGCCGGTAGGTTACCCTTTCAAAGCTCCGAACATTTTTGTTAAGAAATGCGATATTCTTCAACGTTTTTATTAAATTGATTAGATAGATAACAATTATCCCCTTTAATTTTTTGCCATGAATTTACACGACGCACTCATCAGAGAAGATCAGAAACGGCAGGGAGTAATTAACGACCCCGCCCGGGAAGCCCAGGTACTGCTGCAAGAGCAGGGAATGCAAGAAGAACGAGCCATTCGGCAACTAGGATTGAAGCGAAGCTTACACCAAATTCATGATCCTAAGCAACAGTGGCTGCAACAATGGTTACTAAACAAACAGTTTGATGGTGAGGTATATCATGTAGATGATGTTAAGCGAATTTGTGTGGATTACCGAATGCGGATGTTATCTAGCCGCCTGTACCGCGGACCAATTGATCCGGAGTTTGGCACCAAGCTGAATCGGTTTCAGAAAGAACAGGCGTTGACTGAAGAAGATTTGGAGTATGATTTTTATGTTGTAGCACCAGCAGAAACATTCGATTTAGAGAAGCGCCAACGTCCAGTTATTGATCCTTTACTATTGTACCAAATTGATCAGCACCACTACAAGTTAGTACATCAATGGGGAGATGATCTGCATCCGTTGCGCTACATTCAGTCGTGGCGACACCGAAACTTAACGAATATGACGGTCTACTGGACAATTATCACGTTTCTAGTAACGATGCTGCTGTTTGGCTTCCTAGCCGAATCGATGGTTAATGCATTTACTATTGCTTCGGTATTTACCTTTTTAGTAGGGTGGGGGTTTTATTCTACCCTGCGAGATAACTTTGAAGAGCAGAAGCACCGGTTCAGTTGCCATAATTGGAACCGGCATTGGACGTTTTGAAAGTTTTGAATTCTTATGTTTTGCGTTGAGAGTACACACGCTCAGCTCAAAAATTTGAACTTTCACTTACATTAATAAACAAACGTAGTAAGATTACTACAGGGCGGGATTACCGCCTTTTTTTTTGTTAAAATTTGCAGAATTGTACTGCACTTACCAAACAAAAGGTTTGTTTTTCTGGTACAGAACAGTAAACAGTTGCTATGAAAGATAAGATTTGTGTAGTTACCGGAGCTAACTCTGGCATTGGAAAAGTAACCGCTCGGGAATTAGCTAAGCGAGGAGCTCAGGTAGTGATGCTTTGCCGCAATGAAGAAAAAGCGGAGCGGGCGAAGGAGGATATTCTGCGGGTGTGTGGTCATAGTCGGGTAGATATTGTGTTAGTTGATCTAGCATCTACGCAGCAAATCCACTCTGCAGCCGAACGTATCAATGAAAATTATCCAAAAGTTGATATGCTGGTTAATAACGCCGGACTCATTACTAACAATACCCGATCAACCACCGACGATGGCTTTGAGATGACCTTTGGGGTCAATCATCTAGCTCCTTTTTTGCTCACTCAACTGCTACTGAATAAGGTATTAGCAACTGACCGAGGTAATATTATTAATGTATCTTCAGAAGCGCACCGTTTTGCCAGCTTTGATCTCACCGATTTGCAATACGAAAAGCGCAAGTACAATGGACTAAAGGCCTATTGCTCATCTAAGCTATGTAACATTTTATTTACCCGCGAGCTAAGCCAACGGCTACCGTCCCACGTGGTAAGTAACGCGTTACATCCTGGCGCGGTAGCTAGTAACTTTGGTGGTGGAGTGTCTAGTTTTTTCGGCATTGCTATGCAGCTAGCTCGTCCGTTTATGATTAGCGAAGAAAAAGGAGCAGAAACCAGTATCTACTTAGCAACCAGTGAGGAAGGGTTTACGGCTACTGGTCGGTATTTCAGTGAGAAGAAAGCAGTAAGTCCTAACAAGGAAGCTTCTAGTAGCTACAATGCTAAGCGTTTGTGGGAGATAAGTGAAGCGCTGCTGAATATTCAATTTTTGACCCAACAAATGGCTACCCCCTAGCTTAGATAAACATTCTGTTGAACAGCTTCGTAAGTGGTATTGTTATACCTTTGCAAAATGAATGATAGAGTGAGTAGAGGAATAAAGTATTAGTTATCATTCACTCATTCTCCTACTTAAACTGTTTGAATTTATGAAAATATACGATGTGCTCATCGTAGGGGCGGGACCCTGTGGATTATCTTGTGGTATTGAAGCTCAACGTCAGGGGCTCACCTACGCCGTGCTGGATAAAGGAAGCATTACTGAATCAATCCGGCGCTATCCGGTAGATATGAGTTTCTTTTCTAGTGCCGATAATATTGCTATTGGCGACGTTCCCTTTACTTCTTTAAATTTACGTCCAAGCCGGGTAGAAGCACTAAAGTACTATCGTAAGGTAGTAGATCATTTCAATCTTAACGTTCATATTTTCACCGAGGTAAAAGATATTGAGCAAAGTGATGGATTATTTGTTCTTCAAACGAACCAAGGAACTTATTGGACGAAGAAAGTAGTGTTAGCAATTGGCTACTACGATATTCCGCGGGAGCTAGGTGTACCGGGAGAAAACTTGTCACACGTAATTCACTACTACGATGAGCCATACCGATACACCGGTACGAATGCAGTAGTGGTAGGTGGTGCTAACTCAGCAGTAGAGACCGCACTGGATTTATACCGCAATGGAGTAAACGTAACCCTGGTTCACATCTTTGATGGAATTGACAAAACCGCTAAATACTGGATTGTTCCTGACTTAGAAAATAGACTTAAAAAGGGTGAAGTACAATCATACTTTAACAGTGAGGTTACCGAAATCACGCAAGAAGAGGTGAAGATTAAGAATCTCCAAACGGGAGAAACTCAATCGCTTTCGGCAGATTTTGTTTTCCTGATGATTGGTTATCATCCCGATGCTAAGTTTTTACGGAAAGTAGGCGTTCGCCTGAACGGGGAAATGCTAATTCCCGAAATCAATTCAGATACTTTTGAAAGTAACATTCCGGGAATCTACATGGGCGGTTCGGTTATTGGGGGTGAAGAAACCAAGAAAATATTTATTGAGAACGGTAAGCTCCACGCTCAACCCATCATGCAAGACATCAAACAAAAACTATCTGAGCGAGTAGCTTCTAATGCTTAACAGTGTGTTAGTGTGTTTAGGTATTTAAGTGTTAATGTAGAAGTAATTAAACTTGAACATTATCATTAAGGTGCAACCTCTACCGTACTGAAGGGTGACAAATTCACTGCAGGAATACTCGCACCGAAGCTCTCATTGATTACCCGAATTATTTCATTGGCTACAATGGCGTGCCCTTTAGGGTTGGGATGAATTCCATCAGTAGAGATAATACCGTTAGGAGAAAAGTCTGGTTGATAATTTACCCCTTCCAGTATCAGTCCGATTTGACCATCAGCCGCGGCTTGAGCTTCGGCACTCATGCCAAGTTGGGCAGCTTGTTCAGAAGTTAATCCGGCTATATTGGCAAACACCGGATTAATATCTAGCAGGGCTATTCGCCCTTCTGTACCAGCTATAATATTGGCAATAATAGCATTGAAGGTAGCCAACCGGGTATTTACGGTAATCTGCTCATTTAGCGTTAGCACAAATTCATCAGTAGCCGGGTCTTGCAAACCGTAGATCCCATTACCGAGATCCTGTCCTAAGCGGGTAGCGATTGGAAAGAGCAATAGGTCGTTGGGAGTAGACTGACGTAGCTTGGGAAGAGTGGACGTATCACCATTAGTATTCACAATGATCGTTACCTCGCTCAAATCTTCATCCACAATCACAATAGGATTTCCCGCTCCGGCAGTAAGCGTTATTTTCCTTTGAGCGGCTTCTTCAGAAGTAATCACCTGTTGCATAACAGCGGCATCTAACCCGCTGTTGTAACCTTGGTAGCCCGCATTCAACGCATCAGCATTGGCTTGATCTAAAGCAATAGGATTGTAGGGGACTGCTCGATAAAAAGGTAGTAATGTAATTGGGGGGATATTGATAGCCACTCCCTGAGCATTAGGAACCGAAAGCATTGCATTAATGGCTCCCGTATAAGCCGCAGTGAAGTTCTCAATATTGGTTAACGTGCTAGGATTGGTGAGTTGAGCCAATGGATCAATTTCTCCATCGGGAGCTGAACCGCCCGAATTGGCCCAGGCCAACACATCATTATTACCCAACCAGATAGTGAAAAATGAACCTTGCGCTGCGGCGGCCTGCTGAATAAGCGAGGTGGCTGAGGAGGCTGCAATGCGAGTAAAGAACGGATTAAATACGCTATATCCCGGAGTAACTGCATCAATAACGCGCATACCGGGAATGCCGAAGTTATTGAGTTGACTAATATCACCTGAATAGGGACCAAATAGTTCTCCATTAGTAGGTACTGGGCCAGGAATGCTCAAATCAAGCTTAAATCGACCGAAAATAGGTGCACCCGCCCGAGGGGGAATCTCGTTAAGAGAAATATTAAAGCCATCATCAGAGTTAATATCGGGCTGATTGAATAAACCTCCACCCACGCCTTCAATCTGAAATTGCTGAGCCAGAATATTGGGAAAGGAGTTTTGCTGCCCCTTGGTGTACAATGCAGCATCCATCAGTCCGGCAGTAATAGAATTGCCTACCGCTACGTACTTACTAAAGTCTACCGAACCCGGATTACCACGCAGTTTTACAGTAGGATCAGGATTGTTTGTTAAGCGTTCTTCAATTAATTCGTCTTCCGTATCGCAGGCTGAAAAACCTAATAATGCAGCCAGGAAAATGGGTAGTATACGATGATTCTTCATCAGTTTCTTAGTTTAAAAATTCATCAAAAGTAATAGCGATATAGTAGATAGCGCCCATACGGGGGTTGCCAAAGGAGGTGGTATAGCGTTCGTTTAGCACGTTAGAACCACCAATTTTTACGATAGACTTTAATGAAGGCAGCTTGTAGCTTACCTGGGCATCTAGCGTTTGAAAAGCCGGAATTATACCCTGTCCGAATGATGACTCCCACAAAAAGGCTTCTTGCCAACGCCAGACCAAGTTAAATCCGAAGTTATCGGTTAGCTTTCGGTTAGCAAACCGGATGTTGTAACGCCACTCGGGGGTATTATACGCCGCCCGAAATCCTTGCCGAATCAGATCGTCTTGGTCTAACAGCTGATTGAAAGCGACATTACCACCTAGGGTGTATCCTTTATCTAGCGAATAATCTAACCCTACCGCAAAGCCGTGAGCATCTACTGTACCGTCAGTATTGATGTCGAAACCAAAGCGTTGGGTGGGAACTGCTTGCTGCACAATTCCTTCCGGGTTAGCCTCGCCCGCATAAGGTAGCCCATCGTTGTTAGTGACCGTTTGGGAAAAGTCAATCTCTGCAATAAAGTCGCGGTAAGAGCTGTAGTAATAGTAAGCATCAATGAGCAACCTGTTATTAAGCAGTCCTTTGTAGCCTATTTCATAGGTGTTTACTTTCTCAGTTTTAAAGTCGTCAAACTCTACTGGGTCTAGTAATGCAACCGAAGCAGCTAAATCGCCCGAAGTGGCAAAGTTAGCTTGGGCCTCTTGCACACTTAAGGAAGTGTAAACCTGATTACTCTCAAAGTTGTAGCGATCTACCAAAACCGGGTTGCTGCCAATCAGTCGGCGAGTCACTACGTCCAGGTCAATAAACTGATCTTGGGTGGTAGGAATCCGGAAACCTCGTTGGAAAGATGCTCGTACGTTATGGCCTTTGGCTACTTTAAACACCCCGGATAAACGAGGGGAAAACTGCCCTTCAAAATACTCATTCTTATCGTAGCGCACCGAACCGCTTAGGTCAAGTTTATCATCAGCCAGCGACCTAGAAAGTTGCACATAGGCTCCCCATTCGTTAATATCAAACTCTTCACCGTCGTCTTGCAGGGCAAACAGAGTTCCGCCGGATGATAGATCGTAGCGCCGGTAATTGGCTCCTACTACTACCTCGGCAAAATCAATCTGATCGCCAAAGCTGTACATCCCCTCAAAGTGGGTTAGACTGGTTTCATCCAGAAACTTAGCTCCTCCTTCTGAGATAGGTACTTCCCGAAGAGAATCGTATAGCTGCTGGTAGGTTCCATTAGTTAAATTATCAGCTCGGATACCATCGCTAACTGACCGAGCAGCTCCGTGGGCTTCTTCTACTGAAGCACCAAACAACCGTGATCCAGCGAACGTCTGTACGTAAGCCGGAATAGTAGTTTGTACGTTGATCAATGAGGCTAGCGTATTAGCGGCGTAACTATCGCCGGAATTTTCTTGCGTGCGGTAGCCCCGTAGAAATAAGTTACTACCTCGTAGCTCAGCTTTAGCGGTCCAGATAGATAGGCCATCCAGCACAAAGCGGTCATTAGCCGTGTATACAGTACTACCCGAACCGTGGTTAAACTGAACTAGTGCTTCCAGTTCGTCATTGATGCGGTAATGCAGCGCACCCCCTAACTTTAAGCTTTCGGTGGTGTTGCCAACAAATTCTGCTTCGGTGTAGCCAGTAGGGGTAAAGTTTCCGCTTTCATCCAGCGGCAATAAAGCTTCAGCACCAGACCCTTGCCCCAGTACTCCTACATTTAGAAGTGGGTCACCGTAAACATTTACTCCGTCGTAGGTTCGCCGATTCGCTCGGTTGTCCGGATCAATATTTTCATCGCTGCGCTCCACAATGCCACTCTGATCGCGATAGTCTACTCCGCGAAAATCCGCCGCGCGGATGTACTCAGCATTAAATTTAAAGGCAAATTTGTTATTAAAGGCTTTCGCGTAGCGCAGACCAAAGTTGTAGTACGGCGATGGGTCGTCGTCTTCCCCATCTACATGGTTAATACCTACTTTCGCAGTGGCACTTAGCCCTTGGTATTCAAACGGGCTTTTACTCTGCATTAGAATGATACCGTTGATGGCATTGGGTCCGTACAGCGCGGAGGCGGCACCCGGAAGTAACTCCACACTTTCTAAGTCTAACTCAGGAATACCTACTACGTTGCCTACCGGAAAATTTAGGCCGGGGGCTTGGTTATCGATGCCATCGATCAACTGAACTGTGCGGGTGTTACCATTTGCTCCAAAACCCCGGACATTCACTGTTTTTATAATCAGCCCCTGCGCGCTTACGTCAATGCCTTTTAAGTTCGCAATCTGATCGTAGAAGCTAGGCGCAGCGGCAGATTGCACATCCCGAATATCCATCTTCTCAATAGAAACCGGAGATTCCAGAATAGATTCCTCCACTCGGGAAGCAGATACAACTACCTCTTGCCCTAATAGTGTCTGTTCATTTAGCGCAATAGATAAGTTATCAACCGTTTGGGTAACTTCAATCTCCTGCGCTCCGTACCCTACGCTAGAAACTACTAGCGTGAAGGGCGGGGCATCATTAACAGTAAGGGAAAATGCTCCATCAGTATCGGTGACAGTTCCTATTACTTTGCCCTTGACTAGAATATTTACCCCAATTAATGGTTCGTCTGTGCCAGCATCAAGTACTTTTCCGCCGACTGTTGTAGATTGAGCAAACGCTGATGCGCTCAAGATCATGAGTGCAAATATAAAAGCATTCGTATTGTGTAGATGTCGTCTCATATTAGAAGATTATTTAAAAACTTACCAAAATAAATGGTAAAAATCTCTTCGTATTAAAAATATATCAAATATAGAAACTTTTTAGATTTAGTATGCATGCATAAGAAAATTTATACGAATTATCGATGTAGATTATTTAACGGTTGCAAAAGACGAATTATCGGATAATTGTTTTGCTAGCAATAGAAAGTTTCCATAAGAGCAAAAAAAAGCCTGTTCAAATGATGAACAGGCTTAAGATTATATGTAAGAGTGACTACTGAGCCGTCATGTCTACTGAGCGTTGAATAAAGTTGGTCAGATCAGCACCGGTTAACATATTCTGCGATAGTTTCGCTAAATCTACTGCTTGTTTAGCTAATTGATCTTTTGCGCTTTCATCCGTCTCCTCCAAAATCTTTTTAGTAAGCGCATGGTTCGCATTCACGGCTACGCTGTACTGATCGGGCATTTGGCCCATCATGGCAAAACCTCCGCCACCGCTGGCCGCCATATCTTTCATACGACGCATAAACTCAGGTAGCGTAATGGTTACCGGTAACTCATCGGGCGAAAGTGATTCTACCGAAACGGTCATGCTTTTATTATTTAGTACCTGTTCGTAAACAGCCTTCACCGTATCCTTCTCTTTATCAGAAAGTACGCTTTCCATCTTCTCGTCTTTCTCTACCAACTTATCGGCAATATCGGCATCTACTCGCTTTAGACTGGTTTTTTCTAACTTCTGCTCCAGCATATTGATAAAGTGGCTATCAATGGGGCCATTGAGCTCAAGCACATCGTAAGATCGTTTTCTAGCCGATTGAATGAAGGTATCTTGTTTACCCGCGTCACTGGTGTACAGATACACTAAGTTTCCATCTTTATCAGTCTGGTTAGGAGCCACCTTTTCTCGGTACTCATCAAAAGTAGCGTACTCACCTTCGGTATTTTTAAATAGCGCAAACTTCAGGGCTTTTTCGTAAAACTTGTCTTCGGAAATCATTCCGTACTTTACAAACAGGCCAATGTTGTCAAATTTCTCTTCGTATGCCTTACGGTCTTTTTTGAAGAGTTCGCTAAGCTTGTCGGCTACCTTTTTAGTAATGTGCGCATTAATCTTCTTCACGTTACTGTCCGACTGCAAGTAGCTTCGCGATACGTTCAGCGGAATATCCGGTGAATCAATAATTCCGTGCAGTAGCATTAAGAACTCCGGCACTACGTCTTTTACCTCGTCGGTAATGAATACTTGACGGGAGTAAAGCTGAATCTTGTTACGATTCATCTCCAGGTCATTCTTAATTTTAGGGAAGTAGAGAACACCAGTTAAGTTAAATGGATAGTCTACGTTCAGGTGAATCCAAAACAGCGGATCTTCGGAGAAGGGGTAGAGTTCTTTGTAGAAAGCTAAGTAATCTTCATCCTTCAGGTCAGAAGGTGACTTCGTCCAGATTGGGTTCGGATTGTTAACTACTTTCTCGTCGAACTCAACTTCTACTGGTAGGAATTTACAGTACTTATCCAGAATTCCCTGCACCCGGGCTTTCTCTAAAAATTCCTGAGAATCTTCGTTCAGGTGAAGCACCACGTCGGTTCCACGGGTTTTTTTAACGGCCGAAGTTATTTCAAATTCGGTGCTTCCGTCGCAGGTCCACTGTACGGCTTCTCTGCCTTCTTGGTGCGATTTGGTAATTAGGTCTACTTTGTCGGCTACCATGAATGAGGAGTAAAAACCTAGACCAAAGTTTCCGATAATCTGGTTCTCTTCACCTTTGTCTTTGTATTTCTCCACAAACTCAGTAGCTCCTGAGAAGGCAATTTGATTGATATATTTCTTTACCTCTTCATCAGTCATCCCGATGCCGCTATCGCTAACGGTGAGGGTTTTTAGCTCTTCGTTGATCGTGATTTTTATCTTCAGATCGCCGAGTTCTTCTTTGTATTCGCCAATGGCCGCTAGCCGCTTAATTTTCTGGGTAGCATCAACGGCATTAGACACCAATTCTCGCAGAAAGATTTCGTGATCAGAATACAGGAATTTCTTAATGATTGGAAAAATATTCTCGGTATTGATCGAGATGGTTCCTTTTTCTTCTACCATGTTATGTTAAATTTTTTAGGTATACGGATACTTTGTTGACATTCATCCCAAAATGCATTCCAATGGGCAAAAACGTGACACTTTGTCAGAGAGCAGTATGGTGTTAATGTGTTATAGTGTTCAGGTGTTCGTGAATAACTTTGAACACTTGGGTAGAGTGTTTCTTGGTTTGCTCAATTCTACAGAGCAACTTTTAGTCCTACGGCTAACCCCGGCCACAACTCGTGAGTTTGGCGGTCACCTACTTCACTAAAGGAGCGACTTAGATTTCCGGGAGCGAGCGTTTGACCATCATTGCTGTAGAAATAGTTGGCATCCAGCGTAGCGTACAGATAGGCAGATCGATTTTTGTAGAATGCTGAATGCAAAGGGGGCAATAGCCTTACTTATGTAAATGACTATTGAACTCTTTTTTAGTCCAATTCTCTATTACTATTCCTGATATTCTTAACAAATGCTTCTCATTATTCGTCACCATTATCAGGTCATTTGCTACCGCTGTTGCCCCTATTAATAGGTCAAAATCTGGAATTAACGATCCTGCTTTCTGAAGCTTTGCCCTTTCTTCTCCGTATTTACTGATGCTACTGTATATTGGAATTACTTCAAACAAGAACTCCATTTTCTTTACTTCTAATATATGTTCTTTGAAACGGCTGCTTTTATAAGCACCAAATGTCAATTCAGCTATTGTGATCTCTGAAACATAACGTTCAATGCAGCCTCAGGCTGGACTGGTTGGCTTTGATCTTTCGCGTATCAATATACGAACTTAGCTCAACTAACCTTCAGGCTTCTTATTCCCGGCTGGCGGCTGCATGGTGTTGTGCGCATACCTTTCTCCAGTTTGAGCCATTTTTTTGCGTGAATACTATCCAGGCGTAGAAGTAGGAAGCTTCCACAAGAATTGAGCGTGTCTTCGGCGGACAAGCCATTGGTCTGATTGAGGTATAACTGTCTTGCTGCTTGGATGTATTTCTAGCTGAAAGTTGGCCGAAATAGGCATTCCTTGAGTAACCCATTCTCGGATTAGGTCTAACATTTGGTCGGTAAGATCAAGTTGACCGTAAGCGGTGATGGATCTTGATGTGGCAATGACTGCCGACTGTTGGTCAGAAGCAACCAGCCCAAATCCGCCCTTATCTTCTCCTTCAGAGAAGACAAACAGACGAAAGCGGGGTTCTACAATGCCAAGGAACGAGCGCACTCCTTCGGTACGGTAAATAAAATCCGACAGCCCTTTTCCTCCCCAGTAGTAGGGTACTTGACGAATTTTTTGTGTCCGAAGTGTTTCCCATGATGACCAGCTTGATCTATCAATAGGGGAAATGTCCGGGTTCTCGCTTATTCCCTGCATTGAAACAAAACTACAGGGTTCGGCTTCTAGCGAATTAAGTTGATTACCTCTTTTTTCTAGTAGGAACAGTGAGTCACCTCCTCCACCTGGATTCTGAATCACCACCAGCATCAACCCGCCTTCACGAAGTTGATCAATC
>NZ_JBARYM010000548.1:0-4447 GCF_049647865.1 Tunicatimonas sp.
GAACAATGGACATTTAATCCGGCTGAACAGTGGAAGTCAACTGGAGTGAATCGGGGAGTCACCTACTGGGAACAGGGGGAAGACAAAAGAATCATCACATCGGCGGGGCCAAACCTGTACGCGCTAAACGCTGAGAACGGACAACTAATTGAGAGCTTCGGTCAGAACGGAAAAATTGACCTGCGCGAAAACTTGGGACGTGACCCCGAGAACCTGAGTGTCTGGATGACTTCCCCCGGCATAATTTATCAAAATTTATTAATCATCGGTTCAGCGCTAGGCGAAGGCTATGAAGCTGCTCCGGGGCATATTCGGGCGTATGACATTCGTAGCGGAAAGCTGGCCTGGACGTTCCACACTATTCCTAACCCGAATGAATTTGGTCACGATTCCTGGCAGGAAGACGATTGGGAAACCGTAGGCGGAGCCAATTCCTGGGGTGGTTTAAGTCTGGATGAAGAGCGCGGCTGGGTGTTTGCCGCCACGGGTTCCGGGGCATTTGACTATTACGGCGGACAGCGAACCGGGCAGAATTTGTTTGCGAATTGCGTGCTAGCGCTTAATGCTCAAACCGGCGAACGTATCTGGCACTACCAAACCGTTCACCACGATCTGTGGGATTACGATCATCCGACCTCGCCTAATTTAGTAACTGTAAAGCACGGCGGTAAACCCGTGGAAGCAGTAGCCCAAGTGACCAAAACTGGCTTTGTGTATTTGTTGGATCGTGAAACGGGCGAACCGCTGTTTCCGGTAGAAGAACGTTCTGTGCCGGGTAGCGATTTAGTAGGGGAAGTTGCGTGGCCCACCCAGCCCATTCCTACCAAACCACCGCCCTTCGTTCGCCAGTCAATTACCGCCGAAGAACTAACTCCGATTTCCGAAGAAGCGAACCAAGCCGCGCGGGAGTGGCTTGCTGGACTGCGGAATGAAGGGCTATTTACTCCACCTACTACCCGAGGTTCACTGCAAATTCCGGGTACCCGGGGCGGAGCCGAGTGGAGCGGGGCTTCCTACGATGCTGAAACGGGTGTTTTGTACGTGAATGCGAATGAACTACCCAATGTAATTACCCTGAAGCCAATAGAAAGCCCAGTAGCCGTTACCGAAGACACCCAAATTCAACTAGCTTCTAACCAACTCAATGGCCAGACAGGCTATCAATTAAACTGCGCTACTTGTCACGGTATCAATTTAGCGGGGCAACTTCCGGCGATTCCGGCTCTCATCGAAGCATCCGACCGCTTAGAAATGAAACAAGCTCAAACCCTGGTAGCCCAGGGAAAGGGGCAGATGCCCTCGTTTGCTCACTTGCCAAAAGCCGAACTTGAAGCAATTCTGGATTATGTCTGGGGGTATGATCCTGACAATACTCAAGAAACAGCCGCAATTTCCGGCTCGGTGCAGTATATTCATACCGGCTGGAATCGGTTTGAGGACAAAGATAAGTATCCAGCTATTGCTCCACCCTGGGGCACATTAAATGCCATTGATCTCAATCGGGGCGAATTGCTGTGGCAGGTTCCACTGGGCGAGTTTGCCGAACTTACTGCGCAGGGTATCCCGCCGACCGGAACGCAAAACCTGGGCGGCTGCGTAGCCACGGCCGGAGGGTTGGTGTTTGTAGGAGCTACTATGGACGAAAAGTTTCGGGCGTTTAATAAACAGACTGGCGAAATTCTCTGGGAGGTGCAACTTCCGGCGGGAGGATACGCCACACCCAGTATTTACGCTATTGACGGAAAGCAGTATATCGTAATTGCGGCCGGAGGCGGCGGGAAGTGCGGAACCCCCGCGGATGATAGCTACGTAGCTTATACATTACCAGATAACTAAACCTAATACTATGAATAAATTAGAGTACACTCGTCGCAACTTTTTGGGCTCACTAGCTTTGGCCGGAGGAGCGGTCGGTAGCGGACTAATGAATCCGGCCAGTGCGGCAGCAACTTCCAAGACGTATCATCAACCTCGAGAAGAAAAATTGAGCATTCACGTCTTTTCCAAGCATCTACAGTTTCTGGACTATCAGCATACGGCCGAAGTAGCGGCGGAGATTGGCTTCGATGGAGTTGATTTAGCAGTTCGGCCCCGGGGTCATGTGCTACCCGAAAACGTAGAAACCGATCTGCCAAAAGCCGTAGCGGCCATTAAAAAAGCAGGGTTAGAAGCCAAGATCATGACCACTGCCATTATTGATGCTGACGATGCTACTAATGAAAAGCTGCTTAAAACGGCGGGCGAACAAGGCATTCGTTACTACCGTACCAATTGGCTGAAGTACGATAAAGGTGATGACATTGTACAGCTCATGCCCGGCTTTCAGAAGAAACTCACTGCGTTGGCCCGATTAAATGAGCAGTACGGCGTATACGGCGGTTACCAAAACCACGCGGGGCCTCAGTATATGGGTGCTCCTATTTGGGATATTGCGTATCTGCTGCGCGAGATAAACCATCCTAATCTGGGTAGTCAATACGACATTCGCCACGCCACGGTGGAAGGAGGATTATCTTGGCCACTCGGCTTGCAGTATATTCATCCGCAGATTAATACGCTGGTAATTAAAGACTTTCGGTGGGAAAAGGTGAATGGTCAGTGGAAAGTGTACAATACGCCGCTGGGCGAAGGGATGGTTGATTTCCCCGCATTTTTTCAGAAGGTAAAGGAAATGAATATCCGAGTACCGATTTCAGTGCATTTTGAGTACGATATGCCCGAAAAAGACGATTCACTTTCGGAATCAGAAAAAGTGAAACAAACTGTTTCAGTGATGAAAAAGGATGTAGATGCTCTGAAAGGATACCTTTCTGAAGCAAAACTCTAAAACAGTTAGTAATTAGCAGTTAACAATGAGCAATTAGCACTGAGCCGCGAAAGCGTAACCTTCTAAACAGAGAAGCGTGTTCTATACTGCACATTGTTAATCACCTAACCCCCTTCTATCATGAAAAATTTATTTTTCGCTACTGCTTTTCTATTTTCAATCAGTGCCTTTGGGCAGGGCCAGTTTCAGAATGAAACCGCTAATTTCCTGACGGCTGCTTCCGGCAAGATTATGCAGTTGGCCGAAGCCGTGCCTGAAGACAAGTACGATTGGAGTCCGGAGGAAGGAGTTCGCTCATTTTCGGGAGTACTTCAGCACGTTGTTTCGGCTAATTACTTCTTCGCTACCAAAATGGGAGCTGAACTACCCGAAGGAGTGAATATGGAAACCCTAAAGGACGATCTTTCTACCAAAGAAGATTATGCCGCTGCCTTGCAGCAGTCGTTCGATCTGGTAAATGAAACTCTTAAAAATGTTGATGAGGCCTCATTATCGGAGAAAGTAGAATTCCCTTTTCCCGGAGAATATACCGGGATGTCAACTGCGCTAATACTACTTTCCCATGCGAATGAGCACTTGGGTCAGTTGATCGGTTACACCCGCATGAATGGCATTACCCCACCGTGGAGCGAAGGGCAAGCGAGTAACTAATTTCAACTAGTGTTAAAAGTGTTATAGTGTTTAAGATCGTTGCTTAGCCACTATAACACTTAGCACCGTTCCACGGCGGCCATAACACTAAAGCACACTTTCCTTTCCCCTCTTTTCTTTATCCTCAGCCATTCGTTTAGAAATACCAAAGTAGGCTAGGAAGCCAAAAGCGATACTTACCGCCATAATGCCGAAGGGCAAGGGAGATTCCAGATCAATACCGGGAAAACTAAGGATAATAAAGCCAATTCCGGCGAATAGAATAATTAAGCCCCACTTCAACGATTCCATCCGACTGTTCCGTTGTCTTCCTAAAATGGCTATCGCCTCTCGGTCTACATGGCCCATCTGAATCATCTTGCGGCGCAACTGATAGTCAGTAATAATTCTGAAAACACTTACTACGCTGAAAAATACGATACCTACCACGATAGGCACCATAATAAACTCATTGAAGAACATAATACTATTTGATTAATGGTGAATTACTATTTGCCTTATCAGACAATTGCTTTTCCAGAAGGTTGCAGTAACTTTTAAAAATATCTGTGCAACCTTTCGTATTAGTACTTGTCTAATGGAATAATGACGGATGATACTACCTTGGTTTCGCTGGTTAAAAGAGGTAATGCAGTTGCCTTTCGGCAGTTGGTGCAATTGCACGAGCGACTGGTTTTTCATATGGTGCACCGTATCGTAAATCAGCCCGAAGACTGCGAAGACATTTGTCAGGAAGTATTCATGCGGGTATTCCAGAAAATTCATCTCTTTAATTTTGAATCGAAGCTATCAACCTGGATTGCTACCATTGCGTACCGTACGGCGTTGAACTACGCTCGAGAAGAAGATAAACATCAAGCAGCATCCTTAGAAGACGCTATTTCGGTGCCTAGTCAGGAACATTCAGCGTTGGAAGTGCTGGAAAAGAAAGCTGCCTATCAGTTGGTGCACGAACAAATTGCCCAACTT
>NZ_JBARYM010000549.1:0-3693 GCF_049647865.1 Tunicatimonas sp.
AGTGCAGAAACTGTTCATTTAAATGAACGCATAGCTCGAGGCACTGTTCCATTCTCAAAAATGGGTCAAGGGAAATTTCGCAAACTGTTCAACCGGCATACAACCGCGTATCGCTGATAAGAAACGAAGCAACAACAACCCATATCTTACTATTGACAAAGTCACTCATTGAGTGACTTCTGTTTTGAAGGAACATCGGTATATAAGTTTAACTAAGTGGAATTCGTTGATCAATAACGCCTTCAATTAATCACTTTAGTAAAGACAGTAAAGGACCAGAAAAAAAGTTGGAAAATCTCTGATACGGAACTAAAAAGCTAATTGTAAAATCAGTTTCAATCTAGTTCTTTACGTATTGGCTAATATATCAGCCGTTCTACTTCTAATTGAAGAGCATGAAAATGTTAGTTATCCATACAGCATTTTTTAAATTTCTCACCTGATCCGCAGGGGCAAGGATCGTTCCGGCCAATGCGTTTTGGTTTACGAAAAGGGTTTCGTAGCCGTTTAGCCATATCTTGATGATATACTTTACGAAGAAGTTTGTACAAATCAGGGTGTTTACTTTTAAAGAGCTTAGGCCGCTCAAAAAAATATTCGCTGGTGACCGCCAAAAATTCTTCTTCCTTTGTTCCGGCGTACTCATCAATATCGCTCTTGCCTTTCCGAATACGCTCCATCTCGCGGTGCATTAGTCTTAGCCAGGGTTTGGCGTATTCTCGGTCATTAAGCTCACCGGGCACCCCGTCAATAGCACCATCTTGCTTATCTAAGATGTGAACAAACTCATGGATGCCCACATTATGCTTATCAGTAGTATTAGCGAAGCCCTGCTCTAAACTATGCTTGCTTAAGATCATTACGCCTTCCATATTGCGCCCATTACCCACCATTCCGGTAATTACCTGCTCGGGGTTTTCTGTAGAAAAATTTCGGTCAAAGGCAGACGGATACAACAGCACTTCGCGCAGATATGTGTAGTTCCAGCGAGGGAAATTGAATAGAGGAATAACAGCACTACAGGCAGTAAGCAGTCGGTCTAAATCAGTAACTTTGGTACGAACTCCGGTAATGCGAACCTGTCGTAGGAAGTTGCGGATCTTCCTTTCAAAACGCCGTCTACCTTTGGCATCTAGGTTCTGGTAGAAGTGAATGTGTTTTTGTAGCAGCTCCTGCCATTCGGTAGGGAATTTACGAGGTACGCGGTATATCGGACGGTTCTGCCACCAGGCCCAGTAACCTAAAAAAGCGAATAGCCCAAAGCCTACTATTGTAAAAAAAGTATCCATATTGGTAAAAAATTAGCGTGAACGCTGTTATTCGGCTTACGTATTCTGAACATAAGAAAAGCAACCTACCGAGGCAGATTGCTCATATCTAACTACTTTTAATATTGCTGCTCACTATGAGTTGTTACTATTGGCTTGGCTAGTATCTGACTGTACCGGCTCATACGATGGAGTCTTACGCTCGTTGCTAGTTTCTGCTTTAGTAGAAGAAGGTTTGTTAGGATTAATATTCTTCGTGGGTTGAATTTGAGCGTTTTGATTATCGCTTGGTTCCAATTCTTTAGTAGCGGGATTGATGGTATGGTCAATACGTTCCATTACGGTATCCTGAACTACCTTTTCGTTCAATACTTTGTAGTCACCTTTCTCAAATTCTATTTGTTGTTCTTTGCTTATCGTTTCGGTTATCGTATCAACAAGAATCTTCTTTTTAACGATTTTTCGGGTTACTTTATACGTTTTGGTAGCACTTACCGTATCAACTTGTTCAATAGTTCGTCGATTTACATCGTAAGCAATATTAGTAGCTATTGTATCGGTCTTTACTACTACCTCTACTGTCTTAGCTTCGGTGTAATTGTTACTCGCTGATTCGCTGTTTTCAACTAAATCTTCCGTTTCGTCGGTCCTTGTTTCATTTATGTTGAGGTGGGTATCAACATCACCCAAGGCTTCTTCCTCATCAGCGTCTACTGTTGAGTAAGCATCTTGGGTATCATCATTCTCAACTTGATTGCTATTAGGGCCACAACTTAGCATCATTGCAAATGCTAATAGGGTTACTATAGTTAGTCTCATAATTAATTTAATAGGTTAGTAATTAGAAAGTTATACTTACTGCTGTAGTAGAAGAACCGTGCCAAATGGCCGGTATATAGAATTACCCAGTTTTAGCTTATACTGTGAGGATACTGTTTTACGTCAGTGGGGAATCAGCGCAACACTATGCCAGCAGAACGCTAATAAGAAAGATAGGGAAAGGGCGCAGAGGTTGACTCTAATGAGTGAAAGGACCCAAACGTAGTTCTATTTCTACGGATAGTATAGGTTAAGTTATGTTTCTGAGCGCCCGTGTTCGGCCGGCTTAGTTGCAGCTCTACGCTTTGTTCACCTGCGGGTAGAGGTAATCGCGTATAGCTAATACTATGGGGAATAGTTTGCCAATTGCGGGTGTCGGCTCGTTCAGTGAAGGCGTTTACTAATCCAACAATAGCCCCTAAATCCTCATTCTCTGATCTAACGCCATATTCAGCAGACTTCTTCAGCGCTACTCTCAGCAAAGACGTACTAAACTCTTTAAACATTCGCTGTTGCAAACTATGAACCGCAATGCCATTAATATCCTGCGCCAGCTCCAATTCTCGCGAAGTGCCGAACGGCGAATATAGTTGGGCACTGGTAAAGTATGCGCGACGTTCAACATACTTTGGAAAAGCAACTCGCACCAGTTCGAGATTGCCTAATCCCTTTTCTTCATACTCCTCATTGCTGCTTACTGCAAACGGAAGGTTCCATCCTAATTCGTCATTCTTAAACACCATGGCCCCGCCACGCCCCCGGATTAAGGCAAAGTTTAAGCTCCATTCCGATTTTATCGGACCTAATCCGTTGTTCCAGAAAAATACCAGTTCCCCTTCATTAGTTTTTTGTTCGTTGTATTTCCTACCTAATTCCTTTTCATAGCGCTGTAATTCACTGGTGAATCCCATCCGGTGGGCCGTTCGTAATAAATCCTGTTGCAACTGTTCCGGGGCATCTAGCCCAAACAAGGGTAAATAATCTTCACGGTAGATATTCACAGCGTTGCGGTAAGCAATAAAAGCATTATTATAATCCCGGTCGGCATCGTAGATAATACCCATCAGCGTATGGATGAAAGCATCGCGGTGGTAGCGGCCCTTGTTTCCAAGTAATCCCTCGTTGTACTGGCGGCTATATTTGACTAGCTTAATATTCATTCGTTTGCACTCTACCAAGGCGGCCTGGGTATCACCTAGCTGAAGATAGTTCAGGACTTTATAGTAGTGCAGCAGTAGTAGTTCGTGGTCTTCGCCAGTGTAGTAGGCCACCATTGGGTTGATGAGTAACGAAGTAGCCACGTTCCAGTAGTTGTTCCGCAAGTCTTCGCCTAGTTCGTAGGCTCGTTCCAGAAAGTTGTTGCTATCCTCAAAATTGCCCTGCATAGAAGCTACCACTCCCCGGTTAAGGTAGTACAGCAGTTGGGCTTTCCCCTCGGGAGCTCTTTTACTTCCAGCTAGCACCTTTTCGGCCTGTTCCAGATTACCTTCTTCAAACGAGTGATTGAAGCGCTCATTCATTCGGTAGTACGAAGCGCAAGCACTCAGAAAGCACGCTAGAAGAATAACAAAAAGCCTAAATTTCATAGTAAGAAATAGAAGGGAAA
>NZ_JBARYM010000550.1:0-12956 GCF_049647865.1 Tunicatimonas sp.
TTAACGATCTACTCGATTTATCAAAAATTAAGGCAGGTCAGCTAAAATTAAGTAATAAAGAATTTAATCTGATTGAATTTATTCAGGGCACCAAAGCTACTTACCGAAGCTTGGTGAGCGATCGGGGGATATTATTTCGGTTGCTAACCGAAGATGAAGTGCCCACATTAGTGATGGGTGACGTAAATCGCTTGGGTCAAATTCTCAACAACCTGCTTAGCAATGCAGTTAAGTTTACCGAAGACGGACAGATTGTACTCAGTGTTTACGTAGAAAGAGAAGAAAAAGACCAGTATATTTTGCTGTTTGAGGTTGCCGATACTGGAATCGGAATACCCGAAGATAAGTTAACTATTATATTTGAACCCTATCAGCAAGCTGGCTCCAGTAAATACGGCGGAACCGGTTTGGGATTATCCATTGTAAAAAGCATTGTGGAATTACAGGGTGGAAAAATTTCTGTGCAAAGTACTGAAAAGAAAGGGACTACCTTTCGGGTAGCTTTGCCATTTGGCAAATCTGATCAGTCTAAAAATAATAAACAGAACACTGCCCAATCTTTCATGACGGAATTTCAGTCGTTAGAAGGATTGAAAGTACTATACGTAGAAGATGTTATCCCTAATCAATTGCTGATGGAAGGACTATCTGATAAGTGGGATGTGCAATTAGACACCGCGCTGAATGGCTTAGAAGCTTTGCAAAAGGTGAAAAATAATCAGTATGATCTGATCTTAATGGATATTCAAATGCCAGAAATGGATGGCTACGAAGCCACTCGAGAAATTAGAAATCTGCAAGACTCACACTACGAAAATATCCCAATAATCGCTCTTACAGCTTCGGTTTCAGATAATACCCGAGAGCGTATTCAAGAAATGGGCATGAATGATTATATCTCTAAACCAATTAATCCTAAAAGCTTGCACCAGAAGCTGGCGGAATTAGCAAAGAACCGCCCGACAGATTTAGTAACTGTTACCCCTGTTAGAGATGTAACTATTCCTGGTCTTAATCCGGATTTTAGCCAGTTGCGGGAGCTTTACCTGGATGACCCTAAAGGTTATGTGGAAATATTGGAGCAGATTCAACGATTAACCTTAGAAAGTTTTCCAGTAATTATTAATGCTATAAAACGACGAGATAATGAAGCGCTCCGGTTCAATTGTCATAAAATAATGTCGTACATCCGGCTGCTCCATCTAAATCCGTTGGAACGCTTGCTAAATCAGGCGAAAGAATACGTAGACGATCATGGTGAGCTAACATCAATTGATAATACAATACAGCAACTTACTCGCTACTTTGATAAATTGGAGCAGCATATTTCCGATGAGATTACCAAATACTCTTAACCTTAACCAAATGGATCGAAGAAATTTTTTACAACAATCTACCTTAGCCGCAGCAAGTTTGAACGTAATCGCACCGTCTACTGTGGCCAGCCAGCAGTATTATGAGTGGCGTACCTACCAACTGAATTCTGGCTCCAAAATGAAAGTGTTTGATGAGTATTTACAGCTGGCTTTTATTCCGGCGATGAATGCGCTGGGCATAGAAAACGTGGGGGTATTTACTGAAATGGGAATGCCTGAACCACCCCGTCTGCATCTACTACTTCCTTTTGGTAGTTTAGAAGAGTTTGCCCAGAGTACGCCGAAAATGTTAAGAGAAGCTAGCTATCAGCAGAATAGTCGATCATTTGCGGATAGTGCTTCGCCAACTAGTCCTAATTTTGCGCGTTACGAAAACTCACTAATGCGAGCGTTTGCAGCTATTCCACAAATGGAAGTACCGGAGGCAAAGGAACGAATATTTGAACTTCGCACGTACGAAGGCTATAATGATGATGCCGTGCGCCGCAAAGTCGCTATGTTTAACGACGACGAGCTACCACTATTCTACAAAACCGGACTGCATCCGGTGTTTTTTGGCGAAACCCTCATCGGAGAAAAATTGCCTCAACTTACTTATATGCTCACCTTCCGGGATATGGAAGAGCGGGACGCCAATTGGAAAAAATTTGTTGATCACCCAGAGTGGAAGCAAATGTCGGGTCTAGCTAAGTACGCTAACTCAGTATCCAAGGTAAACCGAATCTTCCTAAAGCCAACCGACTACTCGCAGGTTTGAGCCTGAAGCAGCATCTGGATTTCATTAAGTTTGAGTAGGGCCTCAATTGGCGAAAGGGCGTTAATATCGGTGTGTTCAAGAATTTCCTGTACCTGCGCCCAGCGGGGGTCTAACTCAAATAGTTGAAGCTGCGTTTTGCTTCTGGGAATATCGGCTAGCAAATCCGGTTGGGAATCGCTAATCTTGTCGCGTTCTAAGTGGTGCATAATTTCATTAGCTCGTTTTACTACCTCAGCGGGCATACCTGCCATTTGCGCTACATGAATACCAAAACTATGCTGGCTGCCTCCTGACTGCAACTGACGAATAAACAGGATAGTATCACCGACTTCTTTCACCGCCACATTGTAATTTTTTACTCTGGGCAAATCGTTAGCTAATTGGTTTAGTTCGTGGTAGTGAGTAGCAAACAACGTTTTAGCACGACATTCAGCGTGATTATGCAGATACTCTACGAGTGACCAAGCAATAGAAATACCGTCGTAAGTACTAGTGCCCCGCCCAATTTCATCCATCAGTATCAGGCTACGGTGACTCAGATTATTCATAATGCTGGCCGTTTCGTTCATCTCTACCATAAAGGTGGATTCACCCTTCGCCAAATTATCTGAAGCTCCCACGCGGGTAAATACTTTATCAACCAAACCAATCTCCGCTCCTTCAGCCGGTACGAAGGAACCCATTTGAGCCATAAGTACAATTAAGGCGGTTTGACGAAGTAAAGCTGATTTTCCCGCCATATTCGGTCCGGTAATAATCATGATTTGCTGCTCCTCACTATCCAGCCGAATGTCATTGGGCACGTAGGGCTCGCCGGGGGGCAACTGCCGTTCAATAACCGGGTGGCGACCTTGTTTAATCTCAATACGATCCGAATCTAGCAATTGAGGCTTAGCGTAACGATGGGTTCGGGCTACTTCGGCAAAAGATGAAAGACAATCGAGGCGGGCCAGAGTTCGAGCGTTATGTTGCACTTCTTTTACGTAGCGGGCGGCGAACAATACCAGTTGCTGAAATATGCGCTGTTCAATCTGAACGAGCTGTTCTTCAGCCGTCAGTATCTTTTCTTCGTAGGTTTTCAGTTCTTCGGTAATATAGCGTTCGGCATTCACTAGGGTTTGCTTCCGAATCCATTCCGAAGGTACTTTAGCCTTATGAGCGTTTGATACTTCTAAGTAGTACCCAAATACTTTATTATAAGCCAGTTTAAGCGAGGAGATTCCAGTATTTTCTACCTCCCGTTCCCGAATCTGGGCTAAGTGATCTTTACCCGAGTACGCAATACTGCGTAATTCATCCAATTGAGCGTCAATTCCGTCGTTAATTAAATTGCCTTGGTTAGCAACAAGGGGTGGTTCTTCCTTGAGTTGCTGCTCAATCTTCGCTACTAGCTCTTGGCAGCTCGGTAATTGTTGAGCGATCTTTTCCAGAGACGGATAGCCTGAAACCGAAAGTAGTTCGCTAATCGGCGTGATACGCTGTAGCGACTGTTTTAGTTGAACCATTTCCCGCGGGTTAATCCGTCCGGCGGCCACTTTAGAAATTAACCGCTCTAAGTCGCTGATCGCTTTTAGATGCTCTACAATTGCTTGGTGCAGTTCGGGCTGGCTGAGTAAAGCCTCAACTATATTCAGTCGCTCCTCAATTGTTTTAGGTGATTTAAGCGGAAGTACCATCCACTTTCGCAGTAATCGGCCACCCATTGCGGTATGCGTACTGTCCAGCACATCAATCAGCGGTACGCCACCTTCGTGCTGAGCGTGGAGCAATTCCAAGTTGCGAATAGTGAATTTATCCAACCATACGTAGCGATTTGCTTCCAACCGAGCAATAGCGGTAATATGCTGAATTTTGTGGTGCTCGGTAACTTCCAAATAGTGCAGAATGGCTCCGGCAGCGATAATACCTTCGGTTAACGGTTCTATGCCAAACCCCTTCAGGCTAGGAGTTTTAAAGTGATTCGTGAGCTTCTCGTAAGCATGATCGTGGTGATAAAGCCATTCGTCTAAGCGATACGTTGGTAGCTCGTCGCCAAATACGGCCTGAAATTGAGGGCGACAGTTTTTACAATAAAGGATTTCGGATGGCCCAAAGCTCTGAATCAATTTTTCTACGTATTCCTGCGAACCACAGGCGGTAAGAAACTCACCAGTAGAAACATCCAGCAGAGCAAGTCCTAACTGTTGTTTTCCAAAGTGTACCGATGCTAAATAGTTATTATGTTTCTGATTAAGCACCTGGTCGTTAAACGATAGACCGGGAGTAACTAATTCGGTAACGCCTCGCTTCACTACGCCTCGGGCAAAACGAGGATCTTCTAACTGGTCGCAAATAGCAACTCGGTAACCCGCTCTCACTAACTTAGTTAGGTAATTGTCTAACGCATGATGGGGAAAACCAGCCAGTTCCACATTAGAGGCTGAACCGTTGGCTCGTTTTGTTAGTACAATATCTAGCACTCGGCTAGCAGTAATAGCATCTTCGCCAAAGGTTTCGTAAAAGTCGCCCACCCGAAATAACAGAATTGCCCCCGGATGCTGAGATTTCACCCGGCTGTACTGACGCATTAGGGGAGTATCTTTGTTCTTAGATTTTTTCTTAGTAGAAGGCATAGTTGAGTAGCATTAGCGCTTAACAAATCTTACAAATGTAATTGTTCGGGTAAGGTTAGGCAAAAGAATTTCGTTACAAAATAATTCTCTGGGTAGTTATCTTGATAAGTTACGAAATTTCGTTCTCCTTTACAGAGAGAATAAAAGGGTTTTGAGTGTTAGGGGTTTGGCTTTAGAATTTGTAAGTTAATATATTATATAATCTCTCTTTAACCACCAATATCCTTCACCCCGTAACTTATCCGGGACTAAACCTTTAATATCTAGTATAGGTATTTCAAATAAAACACATCTATGAGAAAACTAAAGAATGAAGAACTCGGCAGACTCAGTGTAGATGAATATAAAGCTGAAGAGAAACGGCCTATTGTTGTTGTGTTGGATAACGTTCGGAGTATGCATAATGTCGGGTCGGCTTTCCGAACGGCTGATGCTTTTCGGATTGAACGGATTTACCTATGTGGTATTACGGCCAAACCGCCTCACCGCGACATTAATAAAACCGCTCTGGGAGCTACTGAGTCGGTAGCCTGGACTCACCGAGAGAAAACGAAAGAAGTAGTGGATGAATTACGGGAAGCAGACTACAAGATTATTTGCGTAGAGCAAGCTGATGAAAGCGTTCCCCTCCAAGACTTCATGCCCTACCGCGACAGCAAATACTGCCTTATCTTCGGAAATGAGGTATTTGGAGTAGAAGAAGAGGTAGTAGCTGATGCCGATACTTGCCTGGAAATTCCGCAGTTTGGCACCAAGCATTCGCTAAACGTTTCAGTAAGTATTGGAATTGTGATGTGGGACTTCTTCAAGAAGCTGGAAGACTAGTGCGGAAATATGAAATGTGAGATGTGAAATGCGAAAATAGGAGAACGGAAACCAGAGATTGGAAAAGGTGAAAAGGCAACTGATAATGAATAAATGACCGTGCGGCGGCCACTAATAATCTAATACATACATTTATTTAACCAGAGGGAAATAAAAATCAGCAATTAACTCCTAATTTCCTTCGCTATATCGAGTCTGTTATTTACTGATTTAGTACATTACTCATGTCTTTATCTCGGAATTTTCGTAAATTTTAGAGATATTTTAATAAATACTATGGAGAAGTTAGCAAAAACCAGTAATCCTTGGCAGCGCTTAGCGCGAAAGCAAGTATATGATAACCCTTGGATTGAGGTTTACGAAGATCAGGTGATTAACCCCAGTGGAGGCCCAGGTATTTACGGCAAAGTAAGCTTTAAAAATTTAGCCATTGGCATTGTTCCGGTAGATGATGAGATGTACACTTGGCTGGTAGGGCAGTATCGTTATACACTAGATGAGTATTCTTGGGAGATTCCCATGGGAGGTGGTAGTAAAGCGGATGGTACCCTAGTATCGGCTCAGCGAGAACTGAAAGAAGAAACTGGGCTAACCGCTCGCCGTTGGGATAATATCATGCGAATTCATACCTCCAATTCGGTGACTGACGAAGAAGGCTTTATTTTTCTAGCTCAAGATTTAACACAAGGCGAACCGGAGTTTGAAGATACCGAAGATATAAAAATCAAACGTCTTCCTTTAACTTCAGCAGTATCATTAATTATGGAGGGCCGTATCACTGACGCTATTAGCATCTCGGGACTACTGAAAGTCGCTCGGATGCTTAACATTTAGTCAACGGTCAATAGTCAACAGATTTTTCTGATAAAACCGTGGACTGCTAACCGTGGACTATTGACTATATACTGCTAACTTGCATTTGTGTCTGTTCAGTCCTACCAAACCCACGTCAAAAAAACCCTATTAATCGCTTACCCGGTTATGCTCAGCCAATTGGGGCATATACTGGTAGGAGTGGCCGATAGTATTATGGTAGGCGAACTAGGAACACAACCATTGGCCGCAGTTTCACTAGCCAATAGCTTATTCGGACTGGTGCTTATGTTTGGTATTGGCTTGTCTATTGCCATTACTCCACTGGTGGCTGCCGCCGACGGTGAAGGTAATACTCAGCAAATGGGCCGGGTGTTCCAGCACGGAGCAATTATCAATACCATAGCGGGGTTTATCTTTTGTGGATTAGTCATTTTTGGCGGGAAGTTGCTTCCTTTTATGAATCAACCTCAAGCAGTAGTAACCCTTGCGGTGCCGTATCTGGAATTACTAGCGTATTCTCTTATTCCCTTCATGGTGTTTCAAACCTTCCGGCAGTTTGCTGAAGGATTGGCTTTCACTCGCACTGCTATGCTAATTACCATAAGTGCGAACCTGATAAATATTGCGCTCAATTACTTATTAATCTACGGTCGTTTCGGGTTTCCCGAACTTGGTTTAAACGGGGCGGGAGTAGCTACGTTGGTAGCTCGTATTCTGATGGCAATCGCAATAGGCTGGTACGTGCTGCGGGCTCGGTGGTTTCCTACTGTAGGAAGGCTGTTAGCGGGCATACGTTATTCGCTATTCACCAAGATGTTAAAAATTGGTGTGCCCACGGGGCTGCAATATATTTTCGAAGTGGGCGCATTTGCTGCCGCGTCTATTATGATGGGCTGGTTAGGAGCTACCGCTTTAGCAGCTCATCAGATTGCGCTCAACTTATCGGCAGTGAGTTACATGGTAGCTACCGGATTAGCCGCAGCAGCTACCGTACGAGTCGGAAACCAGTTAGGGCGGAAAGACTTCCCTAACTTACGCCGGGTAGGGTTTAGTGCTATTCTAATGAGTTTGGTGTTAATGAGTTTTTCCGCTTTAGCCTTTATCACGCTCAACCATTGGCTGCCTTCGCTGTATATTGATGAACTTCCGGTGATTGAACTGGCGGGTTCGCTACTGATTATCTCCGCGTTTTTTCAACTGTCGGACGGATGTCAGGCGGTAGCTCTAGGAGCCTTACGCGGCATGGCCGATGTGAAGATACCAACCATTATCACCCTAATTGCTTACTGGGTAATTGGCTTACCCAGTGGCTACGGCTTTGCTTTTGGGCTGGGGTGGGGGCCGCAGGGAGTCTGGGTCGGATTACTGCTTAGTTTAACCATTGCGGCAGTATTATTAACCCTTCGTTTTCATCTTATCAGTCGGCGCAGGCAAGAGCGTTATACTTCGGTAGCATAATATTATCATTTAATTTTTCTTTATTATTTTTAACAATCACTAGTATCGGGCTAATTATCAATTTCCCCCTTTCAACTAAAAACATGCTCACAATCTTATCTCCCTCTAAAACCCAGGATTTTTCTGATAGCTCTATCAATGGCAGCAAATTGCCTAACAGCACTCCGGCTCTGCTAAACGAATCGGAAAAGCTTATGCAGGAGTTAGAGAAAAAATCGGTAAATGATATTGCCGAACTAATGGGAGTAAGCGAAAAGATTGCTACCCTCAATCACGAGCGGTTTCAACAGTTCTCTTTGCCGTTTACTGAGGAGAATGCTCGGCAGTCTTTATTAGCATTCAAGGGCGATGTGTACACCGATATTGCCGTAGAAGAATACACCAAACAGGAATTTGCCTTTGCGCAAAATCATCTGAGAATTATCTCGGGGCTATACGGGTTGTTGCGCCCGTTAGACCTCATGCAGCCCTACCGGCTAGAAATGAAAACTTCACTGGAGAACTCTCGGGGCGAAAACCTGTATAAATTTTGGGGTAGCCGTATTACTGAGCAACTCAATAATGCTTTACAAACTCAGGAAAACAAAGTTTTAGTAAACCTGGCTTCTAATGAATACTTTAAATCGATTGATATTAAACAGTTAGTCGGAGAAATAATCACACCGGTATTCAAGGAATATAAAGAAGGTAAGTATAAAATAGTAGCGATTTACGCCAAGCGGGCCCGCGGCAAAATGGCGAACTTTATTATCCGTCAGGCTATCGATGAACCGAATCAATTAAAAACCTTTACTGACGGGGGCTACGAATACAGCGATTCACTATCTTCAGAGCGAGAATGGGTATTTATTCGATAATGCTTTATTAAGGATGCTAATTAAAACAACCAACACAATCTTCTATGAAACATCTACCTTTTGCCCTGTCAATGCTACTAGCAATCAACCTACTAGCTCAAAACCAATCAGAAGTCACTAATGAGCAGTTGCTAAAACTGTACGAGGGGCTACGGGTGGCTGATGTATCCGATGGTATGGATATGGTAGGTCTGAAAGATGTAGGTCTGATGGACCGCGAGATCGCTCCGCTCTGGAAAGACATTGAGGAGTTTTCCCATCAGCTGGTGGGCATTGCGTTTACCGTGCGTTACGTGCCTACGCAGCGACTAGAAAGTCTAGGCGAAGTATCGCGAGAAGAATATAAAAAATGGCGCGATCAGTGGTACACCAACCTGTCGGGTGAGCCATTCATTAAGGAATTACAACCTGGGCATGTAGTAATCATTGATAATGCTGATGACGGTGATACCGGCACGGTAGGCTCAAATAACAGTATGATCTGGAAACGACAGGGGGCAGTAGGCATTATTGCTGCCGGAGGAGTGCGCGATACCGACGAAATTATTAAGCAGGAAATTCCGGTATACATGGATTATACCAAGCGCGGTCGCGGCATTCGTCCCGGAAGAAACGAATTAGAATCGTACAACGAGCCGGTAGTAATTGGTGGAGTGTATATTCGGCCCGGCGATGTGATTATAGCCGATGGCGATGGAGTGATTGTGGTTCCTCGCGAGCAAGCGATAAATATAGCCGATGCCGCCCGAGAAGAGAAGAATATTGATATGGCCGCGCGCCGCAAACTTTATGATGAGCTCGGTATTCCGGTAGATTTTACGGTAGAAGACCATTGACAATACAATTTGCCTCTCATTACTAACTCAGAAAATGCCCATTACCCTTACCGATATTCGCCGAGCGGCTGAGCGAATTCAACCGCTGATTCACCGAACCCCGGTGCTTACTTGCGAAACGCTGAATCGTAAGTCCGGTGCTAAGCTGTTTTTTAAATGCGAAAATTTTCAGCGAGCCGGAGCCTTCAAGATGCGGGGTGCCGCCAATGCGGTGCTTTCCCTTTCAGAATCTGACCGGGCGAAGGGAGTAGCTACCCACTCGTCGGGAAACCACGGACAGGCACTGGCGAAGGCGGCTCAATCGGTCGGAATTCCGGCGTATATTGTAATGCCGAGCACAGCTCCGGAAGTGAAGAAACGGGCGGTAGCGGAGTACGGGGCTGAGATCGTCTTCTGCGAACCCACCCTGCAAGCCCGGGAAGATACCTTGGCTCAGGTAATTGCCCGAACCGAATCTACCTTTGTGCATCCGTACAATAATGAGCAGGTAATTACCGGACAAGCCACGGCCGCCTTAGAATTGATTGAAGATAGTGAAGGTTTAGATGCGATAATGGCTCCCGTGGGAGGTGGCGGACTGTTAAGCGGCACGGCACTGAGTGCCCACTATTTACTACCCCAAGCGGAAGTCATTGCGGGAGAACCTGCCGGCGCCGATGATGCCTATCAATCATTGCAAGTGGGCCAAATTATTCCGTCGGAAAAACCTAATACCATTGCCGACGGACTGCTTACATCACTGGGTGATAAAACGTTTCCCATCATTCAAGAGTACGTGAAAGAAATTATTACGGTAAGCGATGAAGAAATTATTGCCGCTATGCGATTGATCTGGGAGCGGATGAAAATTATTATTGAGCCATCCTGTGCGGTGCCATTAGCAGCGTTGCTGAAACAGGCGGATGACTTTGCTGGTAAGCGAGTAGGAATTATTCTAACCGGGGGTAACGTAGATTTGACTTCGTTGCCATTTTCGTAAGGTATTTCGTTTTGCCACTTTTTGAAAGTTTTTTGTATTTCCTTAGAGGATTGATTGTAAAAAATGCTTTTCTTTAGGAAAGATTGCTTAATCATCCGAAATTTTCAGTAATTGTACAGCTATACTTACCTGCTTACGATAAGAAACGAAATATGCAGTTTCGAAAAATTGAAATCATCCCTTCCATTTCTATTCTTAATAATAAAATTACCCGTCTGAAGCAGGGTGACTTTGATCAAGAGCAAGTATACCCGGAGAGCCCGATCGATTTGGCTAAGAAATTTGAAGACCACGGTATCCGTAGTTTACAACTGGTTGATTTAGACGGAACCCGCGCGGGAAAGCCGGTCAACTATCATATTTTGGAAGCAATTGCGGGCCATACTAATCTGGAAATAGATTTTGCCGGAGGCATTAATACTGACGGTGGCGTAAATAAAGCTTTCGATCACGGAGCCAAAAAGATTACGGCCGCCACCGCAGCGGTAAACCATCGGACTGAATTTGCTTCCTGGATTATATCTTACGGGCGGGAAAAAATTGCCTTGGGTGCCGATGCCATCAGCGATACACCCGAAGGCCGGAGGGTTGCTATTCAAGGTTGGCAAAAAGGAACTCAGATTGATTTGTTTGAGCATGTTGAGTATTTCTATAGCCGTAGCCTAAAATTTCTCAAAACCAGCGATATTTCCAAAGAAGGTCAAGCCGAAGGACCCGCCTTTAACCTCTATCGCGACCTGATGGATAAATTTCCGGGTATCAAACTCATTGCCAGCGGGGGGGTACATCGTATTGAAGATATTGAACGTTTGCAGGAAATTGGTTTACATGGAGTAGTCTTCGGGCGGGCCTACTACGAAGGCATGATCTCACTGAAGGAAATTGAACGCTTCGTAGTCAATCAGTAGATGTTCTTCTCTCTTCTTGAATTATAGATGGAATCATCTATAAACTTCCTGCCCCAACAGTTCACGGCAAATCTGCTACAACTCACTCCATCAGTTAGCCTACTTAGGGTATTTTCCATTTCCATTATCTACCAATGATGTTCATACAAGTGAAATTAATCATTACACCTCCAAACCTATTTTACGATGAAAACACGTTGGAAATATTTTTTAACCGCTCGCCACCTACTAGTAGTAGCTTTAAGTCTACTGGTGGTGCTCACCGCTTGCGAGGATGAAGAAAATAATACGGTTACTCCGGAACCGCAAGCGAACGCCTTGGAGCTAGCTCAAAACAACGACGAGCTAAGTGATCTAGTAGATGCAATCAACCGAACTGATCTGGCTGATGCCCTTTCAAATGATAATAGTCCTGTAACTATTTTTGCCCCGAATAATTCGGCATTTGCTGATTTTATAGCAAATAATAATGACTTCAGTAGCTTAGACGATATTCCCGAAGATGTTTTGACTGACGTACTAAGCTACCACGTTGTAGCTGGAAAGACGTTAGCGGCTGACCTTGAGGCGGGCGATGTACCCACTTTACTGTCCGGTAGGAACATAAGCGTAACGCTAGACAACGGAGTAACACTGAACGGTAATATTCAAGTGATAAGTGCCGATAATGAAGTTTCCAATGGAGTTGTGCATATTATCAATGGGGTACTTGATCCTAATGCCCGGGAGGAAGCCGATCAATCAATTGTAGAGATTGTGGTAGAAGGCGATGACTTTAGCATTCTGGAAACCGCCCTTACTAAATTTCCTGATATAGTAGAAACTTTGCAAGGCGATGGCCCTTTTACCGTATTTGGTCCAAATAACGATGCCTTTGCTAAATTTCTGGAAGAAGATGACCGCTTTGCAACCTTAGAAGATATTCCTGACGATGTATTGGAAGCAGTATTACAGTACCATGTACTGGCGGGAGAAAAACTAGCGGCCGACTTGGGCGAAAGCGAAGAAACAGTGCAAGGCGAATCAGTTATGATTACGAAGAGCGAAGAGGGAGTAACCTTGAACGGTGATATTGCTGTAGTGGCTGCCGATGTAATGGCAACCAACGGCGTGATCCACGTAATTGATAATGTGCTGTTGCCACCATCGCTAGACCCGCTACCAACCATTGCTGAGTTGGCAGTAGCTACAGATGGTTTAAGTATTTTAGTAGCTGCCCTAGAGCGCGTTCCTACTTTGCTGGATGCAGCTGGCAACGCTGAAGCAATGCTAACAGTATTTGCTCCTACTAATGCGGCTTTTGAGCAGTTGTTAGCTGATAGCGAAGAATTTGCAACCTTAGAAGATATTCCCGATGATGTGCTGACCACTATTTTACAATATCATATTCTGGGAAGTATTAAGAAAGCGGCCGATCTAACTGAAAGTGAAGAAACGCTCAATGGTGAATCGATTATGGTGACTACCTCGGAAGGAGAGGAGCCACTCGATATTAGTGTAGTCCTTAATGAAGAAGTAAACGTGGAGGTGGC
>NZ_JBARYM010000551.1:0-5082 GCF_049647865.1 Tunicatimonas sp.
GGAGAGTACTCTGGGAAGAGATGCTAGGGCAAAATATGGATGCCGTAGCGATAGACTACTGGGACAGCCCAACGCAAAAGCGTGCTTTTGCCTCAGGTTTTGGTCATATATTAGATGAAACGGGAAATATTATTCTAAAATTAGGGGAGGAAATCGTTCCGCATGGGCAAGAGTTACGGGTAGCCCGATTCGATGACGATGTTCCTGGTTCGCAAATGATGATTCGCTATCATGGTCATCAGCCCGATGTAATGCTGGTAGATCAATCTGGACAGGTCGTTAGGCGATTTCAGTTAAATAAATCACCTAACAATACCGGAATGGAAGCGGTGTATTGGAATGGTGATAACCAACCGGCATTACTGTACAACGGGGGGCAGCTATGGAACGGAAGGGGTGAGTCTCTATTTGCTTTTGATTTACCACCTCCGAGAGGAAGTAAGCGGCAGGGATGGTACCATTGCATTCCAGCGGATGTATGCGGTGACCAGCGAGAAGAAGTTGTGCTGTACAACCCTTGGGATACCGCAATTTATATCTACACGCCTACACTACTTAACGAAAGCGCGTACAAAGGTTATCAACCTACTCCACGACAGTATAATGTACGGCTAATGGATTAGCTCATTTCCCAGTCTTGACGCACCGGTTCACGAATAAACCGGTCAGCTTCTGGTAATCCTTTAGCTTT
Organism: Tunicatimonas sp.; assembly: GCF_049647865.1. Lineage (NCBI taxonomy): Bacteria > Pseudomonadati > Bacteroidota > Cytophagia > Cytophagales > Catalimonadaceae > Tunicatimonas > Tunicatimonas sp. The sequence goes on from NZ_JBARYM010000551.1 coordinate 692, forward strand.
CATCTGCTCTGCATCCCAGTGGATAGGCTGCCCGCCCATGCGGAGAGAAAGCACTCCAAGAAGAGTGATCTCCGTAAGACGAGCACCGTACTCAAAATTAGCACTGGCCTCGGGGCCACCTTGAATCGCAGCAATCCAATCTCGAAAGTGACCATTAGATCGAGGAATACTGGGTTTGGGTGGATTAAGCGATTCGGCTACTGATTCAGGGTAAATTTGCGGAACTCGATCCCCACCATCATTAACGATAATGCCTTTGTCACCTACGAACATTGTACCTCGGCGAGGTAGGTCTACTCCCTGCGGCAGAATCTCCGGTCGCTTTGGTTGCAGACCGCCTGAATACCAAGTTAGCTTTACGGCTGCTTGATCACCTTGAGCCGGAAAATCGTAGTAACCGATTTCACCGTAAGGGGCAATATCAGCGTTGCTGAAACCCGCCGGACGAATGGCTACCCGCTCAGGAGCTGACAAATTGAATGCCCACACCGAAGCATCCATATCATGACAGCCAAAATCACCCAAAGCCCCGCAGCCAAAATCCCAGAAGTCTCGCCAGGTAACCGGTACGTAGTGCTCATGAAACGGGCGAGGCTCCCGAGGACCCAACCACAAATCCCAGTCAAAATTGACGGGCATGGTTGATTTGCCTTCGGGTAATCCGCGCAAGCTAGGCACCCAGCGCGTAGCAGGAACCCAAGCATGAATTTCTTCAACGTTGCCAATAGCTCCCGCTCGTAAGTATTCTACGGTCTGACGGATGCCATCGGCACTATGGCCGCTATTACCCATTTGAGTGGCTAATCCGGTTTCTTTAGCTACTCGCTGCACCTGCCGAGCTTCCCAAATGTTATGCGTTAGGGGTTTCTCACAGTACACATGCTTGCCCGCCCGCATTGCTAGCAGCGAAATGTAGGCGTGGGTATGATCGGGCGTAGAGCAAACAATACCATCCAACTCTTCCTTCTCCAGCATCTCCCGAAAGTCGACGTATTCAGCTATCTGAAACGATGGATTATCTGTCTGGTGCTTTTCTTCAATAATATCTTTCACCGGGCCACGCCCCGCTTCGGAACGATAGTAGAAATCGGCCAGATTCCAATAGTAGGCCGGATCGGCAATCGCCGTGATGCGCACATTATCTAAAGCCAGGAAAGCTTCGGTATTCTTCCGGCCCTTGCCACCCACTCCTACCATCCCCAGGGTAACCGTATCACTGGGTGCAGTAAACCCGGTACCTCCCAGTACGTGGCGAGGCACAATCATAAAGCTAGCGGCAGTGCAAGCAGCACCTTTAATAAAATTTCGGCGGGATGCGTTTGGAGAAAAGTGAGTGTTATTCATGATGAAAAGGTAGAAACTAATCTTCCTTCTAACTTAATAAAACTTAGCTGTTTTATTACTCTCACTCTGCTAAATCTCATTCTTAAGACTACTTAATGCGCTACTTACTTCAAAGTATAGTTTTTCATAGTAAAATGTTCGGTAAACCCAAGTTTCTCATACAGCCCTCTTCCCATTGTAGAAGCTTGAAGGGTTGCAAAGCGATATCCCTGCTTAACAGACTGACTAAGTAAAATTTGCATAATTTGCTTGGCATACCCCTGTCTTCGCATATCGGGAAGAATACTCATGCTATGAATTCCTATAATATTAGGACTACACGCATGTAATACTACTGTACCAACGGGTTCTTTACCCTGATGAACTATAAAGAAGTAGGTATTATCGTAGTCAGGTAGTAGAAGTTGATGCGATATTTTATAGCCAAACCCTTTTAGAAAAACATCTTCCCATAGTGAAGCGTCGTTCTTGCTTTTCACTTCACCCATCCGTAAAGAACTTTCTACATCTAATGATTGATTTAATGGTAAGTACATTCCTATTTGTTCGGATGATTTCTCAAACCCTGATGACTCTATTAGCTTAAAGGCATTACTACCATAAATATCCCAATGAGCAAGTACAACTTCTGTTGGTGCGGCTTGTATTTGCTTCTTTGCGGCCTGTAAGCTTTCCTTAGTAACATCATTGTGAAACCACAGTTTATTAGGCCACTCTGAGTGTTGAATGTAGCAGTAGTCATACACTGCGCCAGGATAATACGCATTTGTTTTCTTCCCTACTATCGCCCATAAAGACGTAAGGTTTTCTATGTTTTCTTTTACAATGTTCATACTTCTTCTGATATTATTGGTTAATCAATATGATGCCAGCGAGCATGGCAGCTACTCCAATAGCTTTTAGATAGTTAATAGGCTGAGTGGGCAGGTCAAACCAACCGAAATGCCCCGCAACAACTGAGAAAACAAGCTGGCCACATAGTCCGAGGGAAATCATTGTGGAAATACCGAGTTTAGGAATCGTGTAATAGTACAATCCAATACCTAGCACACTAAACAATCCACCACAAAACCATAAATAATAAGGAACCTGTTTTAATTGCGGTAAAGTTGGAATGTCTTTGACCGTTGTTACTACTACTATGAATGCATAACAGGCACTCGTAAAAAATGCTACCAATGAGGCGAGAAGCGGATTCTTGAGTAATACTCCTAACTGAGCATTCAGACCGCCCTGCATTGCCAAAAATACGCCTCCCACAAAAGCTAAAGCGGATAATAAAAGTGTATTCATGACACAAAGGTAGCTAGGGTAATGCTTCTTCGCATTTACATATGTTGATAACGCCCCTATTTAAAGAGATTTCTTCGGATACGGCTTAGCTGGGTAGGAGTAATTCCCAAATAAGAGGCAATGTAGAGCTGAGGCACTCTTGACTCTAAATTAGGGTATTCAGTTAAGAAGGTTTGATACCGTTCGGTCGCGGTTTGTGTAGCAAAGGCGATTTGCCGTTGTTCGTTCTTAATAACCCAGCTTTGCTCAAGATAAGCTACGTAAATGTTTTTGAGATCATCATTTTTGTGCACCAGTTGCCTATACTTACGGTAATCGAAGGCTAACACTACGCCATCTCTCAATGATTGTAGAGCAAATGCTGAAGGAGAGGCCTGTATCAGAGAAACTTTAGAAGCGGCCAGATTGCCTTCTGTAAAAAAATTTTTGATATGTACGTTTCCATTGGAATTGAGGTACTCAGAAATCACAACGCCTTCACAGACAAAATACTGGGTTTTAGCTATCTCGCCAATCTGCAATAGATACTCTTGCTCTTCTACACTCTTAACTCCTATTAATTTGCGCAGTTTATCAAAAGAAGTATCGCTTATTGGAGCGTAAGAAGTAAGGTAGGTGTAAAACTGATGGTAGTATTTCTCAGTATATTGGGTTATCATATGCTAATTAACTGATAGTGGGTACAACAAACTTCAAATTCCCCACTCCTTTTTCCTTTTCCTGATAAGCGCGCCCATTTCAGATAAATCCCGGGTGCCAAACCCAAAGTTAACGTAATGAGGTTGCGTAGCGAAGAGGAAGTAGCCTAATCGGTTTTTTAGCTTTAGCTTGTAAACGGGAATATCAAGAAATAGTAGTTGATCAATGTATTTAATCTCTGACCAAGCTATGGATTCTTCTCGCCCCTGATAAATAATAGAGATCTTTTGCGAACCTAATCTTACTTTCACTACCCGGTCCTGGTAGGTCATCCAGAACAAAATTATGCTGCTGCTTATACCAATTAAAATTGATACAACGTATTTCGGATTGTGCTCTACTGAACTTGCTTGAATGCTGAAGGTAATTAATAGGAATGCGGCAACTGGCAGGGTATACTTCAAGAACCAAGTGTAGGATGGGCTACTGGTCATGTTATCAATTATAAAAACTTCCTGGCAAGAGGTATATTTTCTCGCCGACATCACTACCAGTTTTAAAAACAACTCGCGCCTGTAAGCACTGCTCCGGCAGAAGTACCTGAGTAGTGAGCAGTTCAAAAGCGTCAGTTATATTCTGAGCTGCTCCAATAAATAATAACCCAGCGTACAAACGTTCGGTCTGTAAATTCAATGTATAGACTTGCTGTTGGTCATTAAGATGAAGGTAAGGGTAAATTAGTTCACGACTAAATGCAAATGTGCGGTACAAAGAATAGGAGGCGCTGTCGGTTGACTGAAGTACATCTTCATTACGGGTGAGCCGGGATTGATTTAAAGGCTGAGCGGTAACCGTCATTTTCAAGCGACCTACCTCCCGATTACCCGATAGGCGTTCTACCGTACATTGGCAAACCGGCAGTTCCTCAGATAATTCTTGACTATAGGAAGGTAGGATAGTGCCGAAGAAAGCATGAAGTAGGAAGATCGTTTTCATAGCCTTCATAGTAGTGGTATAGTTCGTAGTAGTGGTATAGGAAGATACGAAAGATGAGACTAATAGTAAAGCCTATATAGCGATAAGAAAAAACTTGAATCGCGATCAATCTATTGTAC
>NZ_JBARYM010000552.1:0-3242 GCF_049647865.1 Tunicatimonas sp.
GCGGAAAGATCATGGAAGTAAGCGTCACACTGAGTTCTTCTGAAGATGAACAACGAGGGTAAGAAATACAAGCCCCGCGACATAGACCGCTTTCAGCGGGCGCAGCGGTGGGAGAACGAGGCGGAGCGGGAGCGCCGGGCGGCATTGTTATTAGATTTTGAGAAGAAGGCCCTGCTACAGCAGATACGGGGGGCCGAGATTGCCAACGAAGCGGAGCAAGTAGTGGAGTTGCGGAAGGTGTTCGAGGATTTAGCTGAGCGGATTGCCATGCACGAGGAGCGGCACGCCGAGTACTGGCAGAAGGCCCAGGTGGCGAGAGAAAAGGCATAAAAAAAGCCCCATTGGTTAAGTGGCCAGGGGCAATTTTGTAAGGTTAGAATGAGTAATATATAAACCCCGCTCGCCGTCGCTTTCGCTTAGCCGCCGCGTTGCGATATACCCCCTATTTCTGTTACGAATATAGGGGAAAAATATACGTAAAAAAAGCATCGAGGGGGCGAATAGGGACGATAGCCGGGAAGGCGGACAAAGGATAGCTACCAAATAAGGCCAATTGATTTGAAATAATATAGATAAAAGAAGCCCTGAGAATCGATATCGATACCCAGGGCGATTCCTTAACACTATAACTACCTTCTATATGAAGACAAGATCACCATAAAAAAGTTTCAATAAAAATTCTTGATACACACCTAACGTTGAAAAATATACTTTCCGCGAACATTATCATATTGCCTTTTTGTATATGGAATTTCCAGATCACGACTTTTATTTCACCTCAGATTACACATTTCAAAATCAGCACCTGAAGCGCTTTGTTGAGTTAAATCGTTTACTCAACTCTGACAATAGCGATTATAAAATCAAACAAAGCCATGAGCAGACGATGCAACGTGTGTTATCACTTTATACTAAGCAAATCTCTAAGTTTTATAATCAAGCTAGTCTACAGGCATTCTACGATCAGCACGGTTACTTACCACCGTTTCGGACGATGGGAACATCGTTACAAAAGACGTTGCATATGGGCAGCATCGGTACGGTATATGCGCATCGGCAACGGCTGCTAAACACCGGTGCTATCCTAAAGGTGGAAACAGATCACATTAATAAATGTCAGTACTGGTTCATCAATCCGGTATTCTTTTGTCTGAAGCAAAGGCTCACCAGTCCGGCATATCCGGAAGATGGTCACCCAGTGGATAAGTTTGTTCACAACCATTTTTCGGCTCGAAAGAGCCTGGAGCTTCAAATGCCTAAAAACGCTAAAATTCAATCATCGATTTCGAAAAACGCACACATTATTGCTAAGAACATAATATATATAGAGAGTATAGTTAGTTCAGTGGATAATGTGGATAACTGCTCTACCTCGAGAAAAATAAGGAATCCGGCCAAGCCAGATAATGGTAAAAGTGCCCTGAACTTGCCAGGGAACTTTGCCAAGAACACCAAGAAGCAGAGAAATTTCCGGGAGAAATCAAAAAATGATTTTGCCGCCCAGCCGATCGATAAAAGCTCGGTGATTCCGAGGAATAACTCCAAACCGGCGGCGGCGAATATTCGCCCGGAAATTCCTGCTTTTATTTTAAAGATGGTGGTCAATTTCTGGCAATACGCCAAATCAACGCTGTATCGTGGGCAAGTTTTCAGTGAGGAAGAAGAAAAGTGGGCCAAGAATACGATCTACAAAACATTTTTCGGCGAATGGAGGAAGAATGGATCCCCTTCTTACTGGAAGAATCGGTACAAAACTCTTCGTAACCAGGTAATTCTATCCAAGATTATTGTGAATAAAAACGGGTATCAGGTTCCTAAACCAGGCTATTATTTTTCTCCCCCAAACCCGAAAGCCCAGACGGAATTTAAATTCTACAAAACGTATGAAATGGTTGCGGAAACTACTTTCCAAGTCATTGAGACCGAGCGAAAAAGGTGGAAAGTAGGTCAGGGAGCGCATAAAAAGAAAGATGGGTTAGCACTGATGCAGCGTCATTTTAGGATGATCTATGAAATTGGACACCCGAAATACATCGCCAAGTTTGACCGGTTGAGGACGTACGGTTATTACCGATCAGCTGAGCATGATTTCCCTATCACATCCCCGTTCGGTAAATCGAGTAAATGATATGGCTGATGCACTACGATTTTCACAGGATATGATTGATCGGGCACTGACTAAGGTTGTGGTCAACTGGTTCAACGCCCATCCCCAGCACGGCCCAAAGTGGACCAGTTGGAGTCTGGATACAGAGCGAGATAGGAAGCGGAACAACCCCTGGCCAGCCATTCACCGCTACGTTCCCGAGATTGTTCGCCGGGAAGCTGGCAATTACCGAACAATATTGGTCATTGAAAAAGCCACTGACCAGATAAAAATTAAAATAGACCATCAGGGAGAATGGCATTACTACTAAACTACACACTATGAGTTATTACGTCGTCTGGCAGGGCCGCAGCCCCGGAATTTATCAGCAGTGGAGCGACTGCCGAAAACAAGTAGAAGGCTTCTCAGACCCACAGTATAAACGTTTTGAGAGCTACGATGAAGCAGTTCACGCATATCGTAAAGGCTGCAAACGAAGGTCTCGGAACGGTACCAATATCAGGGCAGATTTCCAAAGAAATAGCGTACTGGTCTACACCCACACCAAAGGCGAAGAAATGACTATTCTGGCTACTTATCTTAAGAATAATCAACAAGTTTTCAAGGTAGAGTTTCAGCGAGGTAATCCTGAAATAGGGCAATTTTTAGCGACCGTCAAAGCATTGAAGATACTTAGAAAGGGTAGTCCGACTATTCCAGTGTATGTAGAGTCACTAAAAGTCATCAACGCTATTGATAATAAGTTTCTTTACGACCGCTATTTAGGGCAACGGGATATTCATGATCCGTGGCACGAAGAGCTGAGAAACTGTATGCAAGCTGCTGTACGGTGGCTGAAGCACAATAAATACCAGAATCCAGTTTTGCATTGGAACAGTGCTTACTGGGGCGAACCCCCAAAATAGAAGAAACCATGAACCAATCCCTTGTCTGGCTCGACATGCCATTACCGAAAGAGTACCCCCGCAACAACACGCTGCCCGAGTACTACGTAGACCGGATCGCCTACTGCAAGCCGCACAATTTCACCTCAGCGTTCTACCGGTTGGCGAAGGACTACCCCGTAGATGCCCTGGGTTTCCTGACCGAGAACACCGAGGAAATCCGCTTCATGCTCGGTATTTGGCAGGATATC
>NZ_JBARYM010000553.1:0-2789 GCF_049647865.1 Tunicatimonas sp.
TCGCCTCACTGTTTGCTAACACTTTGTCGATGACTTCTTCGGATGTAAACACCATTGCCGCCGTCATTACCCGCGATATTCTTCCGGTAGTTTCCCCCAAGCTGCAATCTGCTCGCGCCTCATTGCGAGTAGCCCGAATTACTACGTTCGGCTTTACGCTGCTCACCATTGTGGTGGCGTTGCAGTACGAAAAATTCGGTGGGGTGTTCGGACTGATCGTTACCTGGTTCGGAGCATTGATTGGCCCGATTGCCGTACCCGTGTTATTTGGTTTACTACCAGCCTTCCGTCGCTGCGGTTCAACGGCCGCCATTGCTTCCATCGCCGCCGGATTGATCACCTTCGTTATCACCAAAAATGTAGAGCTAAATAGTCTGGCGCTGGAAGTTAGCTTGCCACTTTTGGTATCAACCATCGTATACGTAATTTTTGGTTTCAATCGAACTGCTTCACAACCCGTTATCAAAATGATTAACAACCTCAATCAATAATCGCTATGCGTACGCATGTTTTTAGTACTCGGAAAGAAATGGGACAAGCTGCCGGAAGCGCAGTAGAAGAGGGGATAAATACTCTGCTAAATGAGCAAAATGAGCTTCGAATGATCTTTGCCGCAGCTCCTTCTCAAAACGAAGTGCTGGAGTATCTGGCCCTATCCGATCAGATTGACTGGTCCAAGATTACTGCTTTTCATATGGATGAATACATCGGCCTTCCAGTTGATGCACCCCAACGGTTTGCTAACTTTTTGCAGGAAAAGCTATTTGACCGAGTGCCGTTCAAAGCCGTTCACCTAATTGAAGGTGGCGATAATCCAGCGGAAGAATGCCGTCGCTATGCAGATTTGCTAACTGAGAAGCCAATTGATATTGTTTGTTTAGGCATTGGTGAAAACGGTCACATTGCTTTCAACGATCCGCCCGTCGCCGATTTTGGTGATTCTCAAACAGTGAAAGTAGTAGAACTAGACACCCGCTGCCGCCAGCAGCAAGTCAATGATAGTTGTTTTTCTTCACTAGATTTAGTGCCTACCCAGGCCATCACCCTAACTATTCCTGCGCTAATGGGCGGAAAGTATTTGTACTGCGTTGTGCCCGGGCCCACCAAGCAGGAAGCGGTAGACAGTACTCTGCGCGGTCCTATCAGCACTAACTGCCCAGCTTCTATTCTACGAACGCACCAAAACTGCCAGCTATATCTGGACGCTGAATCAGCCCGAACGGAGCAGCAGCAGGAAGGATTTCTCAAGTCATGATCAACGTTCGTGGCATCAATTGTCTGACCGGGCGGGGGGAAGAATATCTGATTGAAAATGGGGTTATCCGTCGGATCAATCCATTAAAAAGCGCTTCCGAAGACTTACCCTACGTTGGGCCAGGCTTAATTGATTTGCAGATTAACGGTACCCACGGCGTTGATTTCAATGACCTTTCCCTCACCCCCCCTGATTTACTGGATATAACTCACCGGCTATTGAGTCAGGGCGTAACCAGCTTTTTTCCTACGCTCATTACTAACTCAGACGAAAACCTGCTCTATCTGCTCGGCACTATTCAGCAAGCCTGCGAAGCTTTTCCGCTGGTAGATGCTTGCGTGGGTGGTATTCATCTGGAAGGACCCTTCATTTCTAAGGAAGGCGGTGCCCGCGGTGCTCACCCAATTGAGTATGTCAAAGCTCCCGACTGGGATCTATTTCAGCACTTTCAGCAGGCATCAGACAACCGGATAAAGCTAATTACGCTGGCTCCCGAGTGGCCAGAAGCTACTGAGTTTATTCGCAGGTGTCGGGCGAAAAGAATCCGGGTGGCTCTGGGGCACACGATGGCTGATTCTGAACAAATTGCCGCAGCAGTGGAAGCCGGAGCCGCACTTTCAACCCACCTGGGTAACGCCGTCCCAACCGTGTTGCCTCGTCACCCTAATCTACTGTGGGATCAGCTCGCCCAGGATGAACTCTACGCCAGCATCATTGCCGATGGCTTTCACCTGCCGAATAATTTTATACGTGTGGTAATGCGGGTGAAGCCGGAACGTACTTTACTAGTAAGCGACGCCACTCAATTTGGCGGTAAGCTACCCGGCAGGTATACCACCCACATTGGCGGAGAAGTAGTACTGGAAAGCAGGGGAAGACTGGCAATCAACGACGGTTCGGGCTTGTTAGCCGGAGCCGCCAAGTCGCTGTTAGAAAACGTTCAGTTTCTACTGGATGAGCAACTGGTTTCACCCAGACGAGCCTGGAGCATGGCTTCAGTATACCCCGCTCAATTTTTGGGTAAAGAAGTACCTTTGTCGGCGGGGCAACCGGCGGACTTAGTGGAATTCAACCTTGACCAGGAAAATATCAAACTTATGAGGGTGATGAAAAGAGGGGAATGGGTAGAAATTTAGATTTGGTTTGATTTTTCTTTATTAAAACAGAATTTTTCTACTTTAGAATGTTCCTTACTTTAACTTGTCTGTTATTTAATGAGAAAAAAAGTAATCATCATCGGGGGCTCTAGCGGGATTGGTCAAGCCACGGCCGAACGCTTTGCCCGAGAAGGTTGGCAGGTAATGGTAGGCGCACCAGAGAAAGTCGCCACCCAGCAAGTAGTAGACAGCCTGCCAGGCGATGGACATATTGCTGTAGAAGTAGATATTACTTCCGATAACCAAATTGAAGATCTGAAGAAGCAGACCCAAAATAAGTTTGCTGATTTTCATACGCTGATTAACTGCGCGGGCATCTCGAGAAGCGTGCCTTTGCTAGACCCTGATTTCAAGAAGTGGGATCATCTGCTCCAAGT
>NZ_JBARYM010000554.1:0-2593 GCF_049647865.1 Tunicatimonas sp.
TGATAATTCGCCTTGGCTTATTCACCAGCTTTCTTAACTATTACATAGAGTATTTTGAGCAGTTCTTCACAGTCTTTGATCATTGAATCAAACGCCTGTTTATCAATATAATCCGTTGCGTGCAGCAAGCGGAGCCAATACTTGGTTTCCCTGGCTTCTTTTTAGGCGATGGAAAGTTTGGCTCTAGAATCCTTCCGAGATATTCCACCAATCCCCTCTTCCACATTCGCCCCAATACTCGTCCCACTCTTCAGTAACTGTTTTGATAAAACGTATTCCTTCTTTTCATCCACCAAATGTTTATATAGCCGAACAATCCTAACCGCAAAAACAAACGACTTCTCCCTCACCGGATTCCCAGTTCCACTTTGAATATCTTCACTCATACGATCAATTGCTCATTGTTCACTGCTAATTGCACATTGATCAGAGGTTTCCACGAAGTTCTTGTTCCCGCTCGATTGCCTCAAAGAGGGCTTTGAAATTGCCTTTGCCGAAGGAGCGCGCACCTTTGCGCTCGATGATTTCGTAGAACACGGTGGGGCGGTCTTGCACCGGTTTGGTGAAGATTTGTAGTAGATAGCCTTCATCGTCGCGATCAACCAGAATGCCGAGTTTGCGTAGTTCTTCTATCGGCTCGTCAATATCACCTATTCGGTCTTTTAGGTCGTCGTAGTAAGTGTCTGGCACGTGCAAAAAAGCCACCCCGTTGTCGCGCAGTTGCGTAATGGTTTGAATGATGTTGTCGGTAGCGATAGCAATGTGTTGTACGCCCGCCCCTCCGTAGAACTCCAAGTACTCATCAATCTGACTCTTCTTTAGTCCGGGAGCGGGTTCGTTAATTGGGAATTTAATGCGCTCGTTGCCGTTTGACATTACTTTGGACATCAAGGCGGTATACTTGGTGGAAATATCCTTATCGTCGAAGGAAACTAACTGCTTGAACCCCATTACATCGGCGTAGAAATCAACGAAAGCGTTCATATCGCCTAGTTCCACGTTGCCTACAATATGATCTACGTACTTTAGCCCTACGCTGCGGTTTTGCAAGTAAGGGTTGTCCATTTTCTGAAATCCGGGCATGAAGAAGCCCCGGTAATTCTTATCTTCTACAAAGGTGTGGATTGTTTCGCCGTAGGTTTTAATTGAAGCTTTTATGATCTCTCCGCCCTCATCAGAAAACACTTCAGGTTCGGCTACCGCTTCCGCTCCCCGCTGGGTGGTTTCCCGAAAGGCCTGACGGGCATCGTCTACCCACAGCGCAATATCACGCACTCCGTCGCCGTGTTTAAAAACATGGTTGGCAATGAAGCCTTCGGGCTTAATGGGAGAAGTAAGGATAAAACGTACTTTGTTTTGCTGAAGTAAGTAACTAGCCCGGTCGCGATATCCGGTTTCCGGTCCTAAGTACCCAACAATATCGTAGCCGAAAGTATAATGATAGTAGAACGCCGCCTGCTTAGCATTTCCTACTAAAAACTCAATATAGAAAGTACCATTAATTGGCAGGAAATCTTGTTTATCGGTCGACTGAACAGAAATATTTTGAGTTTGCATATAGTTGAATCTTTAGATTTAAATCAATCAGCGAAAAATATGTATATGATAATAATACTGTGTTTTTTTGCGCCTCTTTTAAATATCAGCAGTATAATGTTCTAGCTTTTCATTTTTGATAAATTACCAGCTATGGGTAACTTGTTAGACGAAGAAACAATAGATAATGTTATATAAGAATCTTTGTAATAAATTTACGAAAGAGAAAAACTTGTATCACTTTATATATAAAGTTATTTTTGCTTTATTATTTAGTTAGTAAAGAATTAGGCAGGTTTTAGTAAATAAAATGAATATTGATCTTATTAGTAGGAAGATTTTGGAATTACTTCAGGCGAATGCTCGAGCTGCGGTCTCTGAAATTAGCAAAGAAGTAGGTCTTACTGCCCCGGCAGTAGCCGAGCGAATTCGTAGAATGGAGGAGGCGGGAGTTATCCGCTCGTACGGAGTGAAATTAGATTACGAGCAACTAGGGTACGCGGTACAAGCATTCATTACCATAAGAATCTACGCCAATCAAAATCAGCGACTGATTCATTTTTTAAAGCAGCAGAAAGAGGTACAGGCCTGCTACGCCGTTACCGGACGGGAAGGGTACTATATTGAACTAAGGTCGGCAAGTTTGCAGGAACTAGAACATATCATCGCCAAGCTTACCGAATTTGGCGAACCTAACACCTCCATTGTGCTCTCTCAAGTAATTTGAGAGCGTTGCTCACCAACGAATACTATCAACTTTTACCAAACATTCACCCAGCGGAAGCATCGCATTGATTAGGCTACACCGCTTAAATTGGGCTAAATCGCTTGGACTGATCTTCGCCTTTTGCAAACGACCATCTTGCAATAAGCGAGCGCGGGCAGTGCCGGGTAACAGCGGTTGATGAGGAGTGAACCACTGTTGTCCGTCGTAAAGTGCTACATTACTGTACGAAGTATCGGTGATCAAACCGTTTTTTACCATCAGAATATCATCACAGCCCTGCCGCTGAGCGAATAAGTGGTTAATGAGCTTACGATCCGCAAATTTGTGATT
>NZ_JBARYM010000555.1:0-1861 GCF_049647865.1 Tunicatimonas sp.
CGAAAGTTTGTAACCGGAGGGTTAACGTTACGATCTAAAATTATGCGCTACTGGCCCGAACGAAAGAAACCAGTTTTAGGAACTCAGCGGAAACGCCCTACGTATCCCAAAGGACATAAAATTGAAGAAGTGGGTACTTTTAAGGAATAAAAAGTACGGGACTACCTAAGAAATACCTACAACAACGGCACGGAAGGTGATCTAAATGATTTGTTTAACTTCTATATCGATATTGAGTGATGAACCGACTGCTACTAACATTATTAATGGGGTATCTTCTGCTAGGATGTAAGGAAACTCTTACTGAGGAGCCAGCCATTCGGAGGCTAGTAAACGAAACGCCGTACGAAGTAGTGGTAGAAGTCTTCGGAAGCGATGAACGCTTCACCTACGAATTATCGCCCTTTGATTCGCTGGATATTAACGGAGTATGTGTGAGCGGGGTTGAAGATTATTGTGATCTAGGGTGGGTAACTAGTCTTAATAACGCTACCATCACTTTCGAGGGGGAGCGAGTACAAGAGTTCGAAGGGTTACCTGATGATCCGGAACAGAAAGCTGTTAATGCTGATCCAAGAGGGGTAGGCTTTGGATACGTTCGTACTTTTGAAGAAATAGATGGCATCGAAGTAGATGTGTACACCTACCGGATCACGCAAGAAGACTACGATAATGCCGAAATTATTCAGTGATGAACCGATTACTATTACTGATAGGTTATTTACTGCTAGGATGTATTGAACAGTTAATTGAACATCGATCCATTCGGCGGCTGGTAAACGAAACCCCCTACGAGGTAACAGTAGAAGTCTTCGAGTATGATACCCGCTATACCTACCAGCTACCTCCGGCCGATTCAGTGGACATTCCCGGAGTGTGTACTAGCGGTTTGGAAACCTACTGCGCGTTAGACTGGGAGGGTAATTTTGAAAATGCTACCATCACCTTTGGTGAGGAACGGATACAGCAGTTTGCCCTCCCCAATAACCGTGACGAGAAGGCCATTAATGGTGACCCTAGTGAAGGCTTTGGCTACGTACTTACCAGCGAGGGCTTATTCGATAATCAAACCAGAATCTATACCTACCGCATTACGCAAGAAGATTACAATCAGGCAGAAGAAATTGATAATTAGTTAATACCATAAATTCCCAAATAGCTTCATAGAGCTTTGCTAGGCTCGTATCAAACGAAGCTTTACTATTTATGGATCACCCCTGAACCAATTAACTCCTCATCCGCGTACCAGGCTACAAACTGACCCGAGGCAATGCTTTTCTGAGGACGGTCAAATACCATGTAAAGGCCTTCGGTAGTTTGGCGCAGTGTGGCTTCTTCCAACCGCTGGTGGTAGCGGATTCGGGCTTGATAGCGAGCTTCTTCCCCAGCCTCAAGGCGTAAATCTCCTCGTAGCCAGTGAGTTTCTTCATTAGTGACAAATAACGCTGGACGATACAAACCAGGGTGCTGGTCGCTTTGACCTACGTACACGATGTTCTCGGTTGTGTCAGTAGCCAGTACAAACAGTGGCTCGGGACTATCTCTTAACAAACAAACTCTAAAGTAAAAATAGCTGTTCTAACTAAACTAGTCTCATATCCGTGTGATCGTTGAAGTAAAAATATTGTGATTAGGGTCTATCTAGATAATTGTGTATTTAATCGTCCGTTTGATGACCAAAGCCAAATTCGTATCCGCCTTGAGTCAGAAGCGAAATTGTACGTTCAGGAAAAAATTAAGCAAGGATTTATTGAGCTTATCTGGAGTTACATTCTTGATTTTGAAAATGAACTCAATCCTTTTGACGAGCGAAAAAGGGTGATTAAAAAATGGCGTGCATTTGCAATAGCCGATATTGAGC
>NZ_JBARYM010000556.1:0-8574 GCF_049647865.1 Tunicatimonas sp.
GAAGAAATACTAGCTACTTTTGTTGCTTATAGGTCAACCGCTACATCTACACCACCTAGGCCCATGTGTTAATTAACCACAAAGTAGATATGCAGCTGATATTTATTGACCTGCCCCACCGTTGGGCGGCTCTTAAACCTTTCACCCTTACCCGACCAGTGGCTACACTGCGGGTTGGTATTTGCACATTAAGCGAGAAGTGGAAAATGCACCTGAGCGAGCACATCGATCATGGTGGATCATCGTACCTTACTGTACCTTACCTGCAAGCAAAGTACCCGCTGACTATTGAAGAAAATAACTTAGTACTGAATCCGGCGGTGTGCCCTGATGCTTCCCTGGTTCGTATAATTAAACAATTAGCCCCTCGTACTATGCTCTGCCAGGGAGATTGTTTTATTGCGGCTCACATACCAGGCGACGATTTACAATCATTAATCAGTGATAATATTCAGTTAAACGATCTACCCGATCAGTTGTCTAAGTACCATAGTACTTCCTATGCTGATCCCATTGTAGAGATTAAGCACGTTTGGGATATCTTCCAGCAAAACGGCAGCCAAATTGAAGCTGATTATACTCACCTAACCCGTAATCGTTCTTCCGCAACTATTACCGACATCCACACTCGCACCTACGGTGATTCACAAATCTTCATTGAAGAAGGGGTAAATAGTAAAGCAGCTATTATTAATGCTGAAGGCGGTCCGGTGTACTTAGGTAAAAATACTACCATCCATGAAAATGCCGTAATCAAGGGACCGTTTGCCATGCTGGAGGGTGCCCACGTGAACCTGGGAGCTAAAGTTCGAGAAGCAACTACCATTGGGCCGTACTCTAAAATTGGGGGCGAGGTAAAGAATATTGTGGTCCAAGCCAACAGTAGTAAAGGACACGAAGGCTTTATGGGTAATTCCGTTATTGGCGAATGGTGCAACTTTGGGGCCGATACCAATACTTCCAACCTGAAAAACAATTACCAATCAATAAAAATGTGGGACTATCAAGCCCGAGGGCTGAAAGATAGTGAGCAAACTTTCTGCGGGTTGATGATGGGCGACCATAGTAAGTGCGGAATCAATACCATGTTTAATACTGGTACTACGGTAGGAGTATTTGCCAACCTGTTTGGGGGAGGCTTCTTGCCCAAGTTTATTCCCTCATTTTCCTGGGGCGGGAGCGAGTCATTAGTAGAATTTCGATTTGATAAAGCAGTAGAAGTACTGGAGAGAGTGTTAAGCCGTCGTAATCAAGTTCCCGAAGCGGAAGACTTAGCAATTTTAAAGTATATTTGGCAACACCGCGCTCAAGAATTTTCAGCGCAAGAGTAGCGATGAAGACAAATCGCTTTTGGAATTCATGATAAAGAAGCTTACCTATCTCCGACTCACGCAAATGAGTTATTTGTTTATCCTTTTAGCTATCATCGGATGTGATTCGGATGGTCAACCTCAACCTCCCCTTACCCCTTCTACTCCTACTTTAGTTTTAACAGATACACAAGAGTATTATCTCAAGATCAGTCTTGGTACTGAATTAACCCAAAATTCTTCGGTAGTTAGAAAATGGGGGCAGGATTTAAAAGTATATGTTGTTGATACTACTTTTACCGAACTAATGAAGGAACTCAGGCAGATAGTAACCGAAATCAACGACTTGAGTACTTCAGTGTCACTGAATTTAGTGAGTACTCGAGCCGAGTCTAACTTTCTGATCTACTTTGGTGACGGCCAGACATACGCTACTAACTACGAGCCCGCTGTGGCTTCGTTTGTAGAGAGTAACTGGGGATTACTATGGGTCTACTGGAATGCTAATCAGGAAATTTATCGGGGCAGTATGTACGTAGATACGGAACGAACCGAATCACTCGATTGTCAAAAGCATTTGCTAAGAGAAGAATTAACCCAGTCTTTGGGCTTAATGCAGGATACTAATGACTTTCCCGCTAGTATCTTCTACCAATCCTGGACCTGTAGCCCTCAGTACGCTGATATTGACCGAAAGCTTATCCAATGGCATCTTAGTTCAGAGATTAAAGCTGGAATGGATCGTGCTAATATTATCACTTTGTGGCAACCTTAACTAAGCTTGATTCCCAAATAATAACAGCTCACACCACTTCTTTTCATTTATTGTTGCTTCTCTGTAACAATCCTGAATAAAACCTAGTACTCTGAATGATTCATAACACTCACGTTTTTGTAGATTAACTCTCATGGCCCAGCGTTTAATTTTTGTTATTATTTGTCCTTTGTTAATCATACTATCTAACCCGATATTTTCTCAAAATACAGGGGAGATCAGTGGCTTTGTACGGGATGCCCGCACTGAAGAACCCCTAATTGGAGTAACCGTACGTTTGGAAGATGGTGCGCTGGGAAGCACTACTGATATCAATGGTTTTTATACGATTGAAAATATTCCTACGCAGTCGTTTAATGTTACGGCTTCTTATGTTGGTTATCAGTCAAGTACACGCTACAATGTAGTTGTTCGCTCAGGGGGTAACCCTAACCTAAACTTTACACTGGAAGAAGCGGTAGATGAACTGAGCGAAGTAGTAGTGCAGGCCAGTCCGTTTGAGAAACGATCTGAAACTCCTAATTCCATTCAGCGGCTATCGCAGGAAGAAATTGCCACTTATCCCGGAGGGAACAATGATATTGCTAAGGTAGTGCAGTCCCTACCCGGTGTATCGGGTTCGGTAGGTTTTCGTAATGATGTTATTATTCGAGGAGGAGCTCCTAATGAAAATGTGTATTACCTCGACGGTGTTGAGATTCCGAATATTAACCACTTTGCTACCCAGGGCAGTGCCGGAGGACCAGTGGGCTTGCTTAACGTTTCCTTTATTGAAGGAGTGACTCTAAGCACCAGTTCCTTCCCCGCTCAGTACGATAATGTGCTATCGGGAGTGCTTCAGTTCGATCAGCGGAATGGTGATCCACAAAACCGACGACTTAATTTCCGGTTAGGAGCTAGTGAAGCCGCTCTTACGTTGGAAGGCCCGTTATTCAAGAAACCGGCCGAAGATTCCTTAGCCAATACCACCTTCATTTTTTCGGTACGCCGCTCTTATCTTCAGTTCCTGTTTCAACTGATTGACCTACCTTTCTTACCCGATTACTGGGATTATCAGTACAAAATCAACCATAAAATTGACGACCGTAACGAAATCAATCTAATTGGTATCGGTTCGCTAGACGATTTTCAGATTAATCCACCCGATGATATTACGCAAGATCAACAGGCTACGCTAGATCAGGTTCCCGTTATTCAGCAGTGGACGAGTACAATTGGAGTAAGCTGGCGGAAGCGATTTCGGGAAGGTAAAGGATTCTTCCGAGCTACCCTGAGCGGAAATATTCTTAACAACGACTTCCGGCAGTATGCCGATAACGTTAACGAAACTGACCTAGTTTTCAGCAATGAGTCCGAAGAAGATGAAAATAAGCTACGGTTTGAGCTAACCAATTTTCTTAACGATTGGACACTCAATAGTGGATTCTTAGCTCAATATTCTCGCTACGAGAATACTACCACCGATATAGTCAACAATGTATCGTTCGAAACCAATCTAGACTTTTTCCGCTACGGAGTATTTGCTCAGGCTTCGCGCTCGTTTTTCAATGAGCGTTTCACACCTTCGTTCGGCTTTCGAGTAGATGGCAACACCTTTACCGATGATGGAAATAATGTGCTAAACACCTTCTCGCCCCGCGTTTCGCTGGCGTATAACGCTTCACCACGGTGGACACTCAATGCTTCTTGGGGGCGATACTACAAGATTTTACCCTACACCGTGTTAGGGTTTCAGAATCAGGACGGTGAATTTGCCAACCGCGACGGTGATTACACCCGAAGCGATCACTACGTAGCGGGCTTAGAGTTTTTACCCCGTCGCTCTACTCGATTGACTTTAGAAGGCTTTTATAAAGACTACGCTGACTACCCAATATCAGTGAGAGACGGAGTTTCACTCGCTAATCTGGGAGGAGATTTTTCGGTACTAGGCAACGAAGAGATAATCACCGACGGTCGGGGCCGAACATACGGACTAGAATTTTTGCTACAGCAAAAGCTGACCCGCAACTTCTACGGCATTCTGGCTTACACCCTTTACTGGAGTGAGTTTACCGGAATTGATGGAGTCTATCGCCCTTCACTTTGGGACAACCGGCACTTGTTAACGTTTACCGGCGGCTACAAGCTCCCGCGCAATTGGGAGATAGGGCTACGCGTTCGCTATTTAGGCCCGGCACCCTTTGCCCCAGTCGATCTAGAAACCTCTACGGATACTTATCCTATTTTCTTTTTTGACTATGATGAACTTGGCGATACTCGTTTAGGTGCCTTCAACCAGACTGATATTAGAGTTGATAAAAAGTGGAACTTTACCAGATGGACACTAAACCTGTTTCTTGAAATTCAGAATGTGTTAGGAAGTAACCTACCGCAGTCCCCCTCTTACGTATTGGCCCGCACTGATGCCGGACAAGTTGCTCAACCGCGTAATCTAGTAGAAATAGATGAAGCCGATAATAGTGCCACTTTGCCCACTATTGGCGTTGTGATTGACTTCTCATGGTAATACATTAATTATCACTCTTCGTTCCGTTTGAGCTTTTCGCTGTGTTTTACGCGGCAAATACTACATATGTACTATTTAACCAGTAGCTCCCCCCTATTTTTAACTGAACCCCAGTAGGTTCGTAGACTAGTGAGTACACGTACTACCTAGCAAAATATCATAATTTATTCACATAACTTATCGAATTAATCTAGCAATGCAGTGAACTTATAGCACTGATTTTGGTAGAAATAACTCATAAGCCACTTTAATTTTATTGTCTATGTGTGGAATTGTAGCCTATATCGGACACCGACACGCTCATTCAGTTGTACTGAAAGGTTTAAAACGCCTGGAATACCGAGGGTACGATAGTGCCGGCTTGGCGCTGATGAATGGTAGTTTATCAGTATATAAAAAGCAGGGAAAGGTTCTAGATTTAGAGAATTACTTACACAAAGTAGGGCAAGATAAATTACACGCTTCGCTTGGTATTGGACATACCCGATGGGCCACCCACGGCGAGCCTAATGATGTGAATGCCCACCCGCACTATTCGGGCAATAGAGAGCTAGCGATTATCCACAACGGAATTATTGAAAATTACGATGCTCTGCGGACTGAGCTTATTAGCAAAGGTCATCAGTTTGAGAGTGAAACCGATACTGAAGTGTTGATTCACTTTATTGAAGACATTAAGGAGCACGAAGACCTTTCATTGGAAGAAGCAGTGCGTGTGGCTTTAACGCGCGTAATTGGTGCCTACGCGATTTGTGTAGTTTCCGCCGCGGAACCTAATACACTGATTGCCGCCCGGAAAGGAAGTCCATTGGTGTTGGGCTTAGGAAAAGGCGAGTTCTTTCTGGCATCGGATGCCACTCCAATTGTAGAGTATACCAGCGATGTAGTGTATTTGAATGACAATGAAGTTTGCGTTATCAAAAATGGAACATTCACTATTAAAGATATTCATACTGAATTGGAGACTGCGCCCTACATTCAAACGTTGGACATTGAATTAGAGGCGATTGAGAAAGGCGGGTTTGAGCATTTTATGCTGAAGGAAATTTACGAACAGCCTAAATCCATTAGTGATTGTATGCGTGGACGTTTAAACGCTGAAACCAGTACCATGATGCTGGGCGGTATCCGAGAATATATTGATAACATGGTGGATGCCAACCGCATAATCATTATTGGCTGCGGTACCTCTTGGCACGCCGGACTGGTAGCTGAGTATATTTTTGAAGATTTGTGTCGTATTCCGGTAGAAGTAGAGTATGCTTCTGAGTTTCGCTACCGAAACCCAGTAATCAATCCGGGCGATGTAGTGATTGCTATCTCTCAATCGGGTGAAACAGCGGATACCTTAGCCGCCATTGAATTGGCCAAAGATCAGGGTGCTATTGTATTAGGAGTTTGCAATGTAGTAGGCTCCTCTATTGCTCGAGCCTCGCACGCCGGTTCATATACGCACGCTGGCCCCGAAATTGGGGTTGCTAGTACTAAAGCATTCACTGCTCAGCTCACCGTATTAACTATGTTTGCCATACTAGTTGGTCGTAAAAAAGGAACGTTAGACGAAGCTTTCTATCAGATGCTGCTGCAAGAAATGGATCAAATACCAGAAAAGGTAGAAAAGGCACTGAAGCTAAATGCTCACATCAAGTACATCTCGGAAGTTTACAAAGATGTCTCTAACGCTATTTACCTAGGGCGAGGTCATAACTTTCCGGTAGCTTTAGAAGGTGCGTTAAAGCTGAAAGAAATTAGCTACATTCATGCGGAAGGCTATCCCGCCGCAGAAATGAAGCACGGCCCTATTGCTTTAATTGATAAAGAGATGCCCATTGTAGTAGTTGCTACTCAAGACAGTTCTTATGAGAAAGTGGTTTCCAATATTCAGGAAGTGAAAGCCCGCAAAGGGCAGGTGATTGCGGTAGTTACCGAAGGTGATACGCTGATTGCCAACATGGCCGACCATGTACTGGAGATCCCAGCCACGAATCAGTTACTCACCCCATTAGTATCGGTGATTCCGCTTCAGCTACTATCTTACCATATCGCTGTGCTACGGGGCTGTAATGTGGATCAACCTCGGAATCTAGCTAAATCAGTGACTGTAGAATAAAATATAGGTGAAAGGTAGAGGGTATAAGGTTTAAGGTACTCTTTGGCAAACGCTTTTGTCTAATTTAAACCTTTAACCCTTCACCCTCAACCTTTCGACCACTGAATTAAGCTGTTACACTAACTGGCACTACCACTTTGGTATCTTCCCAAGCCATGATCATCTCGGTACCAGCCTCGTTGAACATAATAGTGAATGGCTCGTATGTTTCTTCGGTTTTAGAGGTTGGGGCTTCTACCCGAAGGGCATCTTTCTTATCATCGTAATTATAGTGACCCCACTCGCCCAAAGCATTGTTAAAAATTACTGTCCATTTGCCATCTTCGGGAATAGCGTACATAGAATAAGTCCCGGCTTCTAAGTTTTGCCCTCCGATAGATAAATCTTCAGTAAGGGTAATTTCAGTGGCTTCGTTAGCTCCTAATCGCCAAACTTCGCCGTAGGGAACCAATCCGCCAAATACTTTCCGGTCGCGCTTGTGCGGACTAGAGTAGACTACTTTAACGTAGGCATCGCCTTGTTTCATTGCCGCCACACTCATGGGGCTAGGTTTGGGTTCTAATGCCTTTTGGGCTAATACCGTTTGATTAAGGAAGCAACAGAGAGTAAAAGCAAGAGCAATGTAAAGAGAATTTAGTTTCATTTTCAATAGATTAAGTTATGAATTTAGAACAAAGTAAATACAAGCTTGTTCAGGATTAGTTTATCGTCTTACGGCCATAGTTTGTTTCACACATTCAGTATTTAATTATATTCACCCAGTGTAGATAGTCAAGTTCTGGAAATAATACGATTAGCTACAGCAGCTAATCGTCATTTATAAGACAGAACTCGGTTAAACAATATTTACCTCCGGTTGAATCAGAATACCAAACTTTTCTTTTACTGACTGCTGAATGTCATAGGCCAGTTTTTTCACTTCTTCTCCCCGGGCCGATCCGAAGTTTACCAGTACCAAGGCTTGGCGGTTATGCACTCCTACGTCGCCAAACCGTTTTCCTTTCCATTCTGCTTGCTCAATTAACCAACCCGCCGGAACTTTAACGTCACTTTCTGATACTGGATAGCCAGGGATTGATGAGAATTGCCGCTGTAACTCTTCAAACTTAGCTTGTGAAACTACCGGATTCTTAAAAAAACTTCCCGCGTTGCCGATTTCATTAGGATCGGGTAATTTACTCTGCCGAATATGAATTACCGCTTCACTAACATCGCGAATACTCGCCGACTTCACCCTGGTTGATCCCAGACGATCAGTAAGCACTTCTTCAATGGCTCCGTATGACGTATTGACTTGGGGTTGTTTACTTAAGCGGAAGTTCACCGAGGCAATAATATACTTCCCTTTGTAGATATTTTTGAATACACTTTCTCGATAGCCGAACTTACATTCTTCAGCATCAAAGGTACGAGGTTCAGCAGTTTCAATATCAACAGCTTCCAGTTGAGTAAAAACATCTTTAATTTCTACTCCGTAAGCCCCAATATTTTGCATAGGAGCCGCTCCTACTGTTCCAGGAATTAACGAGAGGTTTTCAACTCCGCCCCACCCCTGATCAATGCAGTACATCACCAGCTCGTGCCAGTTTTCGCCCGCCCCCACTTTAATCCACACGGAACTAGCATCTTCCTCTACCACCTCAATACCTCGGATATCCATCTTCACCACTAATTCTACTTCTGACGAAGTGAACAGCACGTTGCTCCCGCCGCCCAAAATGAGCTTAGGAACTTCTTTCCACCGATCTTGCTTCAACACCTCCTTTAGTTCTTCTACTGAACCAACCCGCACAAAGTGACGGGCAACAGCGTCTATTCCAAAAGTATTATAGGCTCTTAATGAGATATTTGAGGCTACTTTCATTCCACA
>NZ_JBARYM010000557.1:0-3448 GCF_049647865.1 Tunicatimonas sp.
AGCACGTACTTGAGTGTTACTTTTGATCAGGGAGTTACCTGGGAATCGTATAATCTTACTGATGAGAACACTAGCGATGGTTGGACTAGTGTATCGCGTATTTTAGAAGGAGTCGCTGGGCAAGAATCAGTATTATTTAGAATAGGAATAGAGTCACATAGTACTGAGAGATACGAGGGAATAGCGATTGATAATATGCTGGTCTGTAGTGCTGGGAATATTGTTTCTATTTCGGATACAACCGTAATTGGAGGAGGATCATTGAGCATCCCTATTCAATTGGATAATCCCGACATCATAGAAGCATCGTATCAGGTATCCTCTAATAATCAGGAAATACTAGCTGATGAGAACCTTTCTGTTTCCGGTAATACCTTACAAATCAACTCTTCAACCGAAGCAAAAGGTGATGCAATCATTACGATATTTTCTCCAGATGCTTGCATTGCTGAGACTTCCTTCACTCTCACTGTTGACCAAATTACCGCACTAGATGACCAGCTTGATAAATCGTCCCAGGTACAACTGCACCCTAATCCAAGTACTGGTAACTATCAGATTAAAAGTAAAGAAGCGATCCGAGAAGTACGGGTATACAGCCCAACCGGGCAACTTTTGAAACAATACACCTACTTGTCTGATACTAATTGGGAATTGTCAATCGATGTTTACGGTCAGCCTAATGGGATTTACTATCTTCAGGTTGAAACAGACGATAATGTACTAACTCGTAAAGTGATAAAATACTAAGTTGGTATTTCAGTTTCTTGCGAAGTGACCCGGCTTTCCCTATTTTAAGGATTGTTCGCTTACTCTCTTATACAACAATCTGCGTCATTAATGAAAAGAAGATCGTTTCTATCCCACTTAGGAGCCACTGCTAGTATCCTTCCTTTTTCGTCCTACCCTTCCCTATCACTTTTTCATTCATCTTACGAAGAACCTGTGGCACTGCTGAAGGCATTTGCTGAGGGAAATGATGAAAGTATTGAAGGCTTGCTCAAGCGACAGGAGAAGGATATTACACATCCTAAGTACGGTGGAATTATGGATGGCTACGGTATTCACAATCCGCAAAACACGAGTAGCTTTCTTCAGCGATTGAGTTGTGGACTAATATCTGAATACTCGGCGTTTTACCAAAGTGAATTACTGCTTGAACCTATGCTTCGGGCGAGCGAATACCTGCTCAAGGTGCAGCACCCCGACGGAACGATAGACTTACATACTACTAATTTTCATTCTACCCCTGACGTAGCTTTTGTGGTAGAACCTGTGAGTTTGGCTTACACGTTACTTAATACCTACGCCTCTGCTACGACCGAGGCTATTCAGACTAACATGCAAAACTACCTAGAGAAAGGTGGTAAAGCATTGAATGTAGGAGGAATTCACACTCCTAATCACCGTTGGGTGGTGTGCATGGCGTTGGCCCGAGTAAACCATCTCTTTCCTGACCCAGCTTACGAAGTGCGGGTGAACGAGTGGCTACGGGAAAAAATTGATATTGATGAAGACGGACAGTATACCGAACAGAGTACGCTGGTGTATAGCCCTATTGTAAATAAGGCACTAATTACCGTAGCCCGACTAATGAACAAACCTGAATTGCTGGAGCCAGTACGAAAAAACCTGGAAATGAGCCTTTACTATATTCACGCCAATGGCGAGGGAGTAACCGAAGGCTCCGGCCGACAAGACAAATATCAGAAGGGTACCATGCGCCGGTACTATTATCCGTACCGCTACATGGCACTACACGACCAGAATCCTCGGTTTGCAGCGATGGTGCAGCTACTGGAAAAGCAAGATACGAACCGGCTGAACTATAACCTGGCCTACTTTCTGGAAGATACCGACCTAAAAAATTCATTACCCACAGTTGGCTCGCTTCCGACTGACTACGTAAAGGTATTTACTGGTTCTGATTTGGTACGGATTCGCCGGGGAGAGCGAGATGCTACCATTTTGGCCAAGAATCCGGTGTTCTTTACTTTCTTTAATGGCGAAGCTGCCCTGGAAGGAATCCGCTTGGCATCGGCCTTTTTCGGAAAAGGGCAATTTGAAGGCGAATCGCTGGAGCAAGATGGAGATGAATTTGTAATCCGGCAGTGGCTGGAAGGGCCCTACTACCAACCTTTTACGGAAGAAGAAGATTTGACGACCGATGGCGACTGGAAAAAAATGCCCCGCGACGAGCGCCCACAGAGTGAAGTTCAGAAGCTAGTATCCGAAATACGCATTCGTGAAGCGGGCAATGGGTTTCAGATTGATATTAGCGTGCTCGGAACCGACCGAGTGCCGGTAGCGATTGAATTGGCATTTCGGCAGGAAGGTACGCTGGAAGATGTTCAGGAACTAGAAGATACGCCGGAAGCCTACCTGCTGGAAGACGGATTCGGTACTTTCCAAAGTGGGAAGCATAAGATCAGGTTCGGGCCGGGACGGAATGAACATACCTGGACCCAGCTTCGCGGAGCACTGGATAAGTTAGACGCTCAGAGCGTGTACCTCACCGGTTTCACTCCTTTTGAGCACCAGCTTACCATTGAGTAATTTATTGCTCTTCCTCTTCTGAGCCGGAAGATGCTACGTCTACCGATTTGCGAAAAGTACCGGAACCTATATAATTTTGGTCTCCTCGCCAGTCGGGCTTCCAGAAAAGGGTTGTTTGATGCTGACCATCGTTATCAAAATCACGCACTCCCACATTTACCCGAAGGCTTTCCCAGCTACCGCCCTGCATTTCATTTAAGTAAGAAATCGGAACAGCGAACTCCGCTACGTACCCTTCATCGGTCCGGTTAACGGTAGCCTTTGTGCCTTCCGGTAGGCGGTCGGCCAGAAATAGCTTACTACTATCAGCTTCCTCTAGCGGACTAATACCCAAGTACAGCACTTCGCGGAATATTCGCTCCCCGGTTTCCAATGCACTAATATTTTCCGGGCGGGCATCAATCAACACGCTGACCCCATCTTGATCAAAAGGGTTTTTTCCCGGAGTAGTTTCTAACTGGTCATCGGTTACTTTAGCTCCTACGTACAGATAATCATCATCGTAAGTAATGTCAAACTGGAACGAAGCATCCTCCTCGCCCTGATGGGAAAACGGATCGCTATCTACGTAACCATTTTTTCCGACGGTATAGGCAAATTCTGACCATTCATCCAGCGAGCCATCTATTTGAACTGCTGATTCGGTAGGTGAGATCACGGTAACCTTTTCGGGGCGCAGTCGGTAGGTAGATTCAAAGGACACCTCTGGCATTTTCATGCCGGGTATATCGTCGCCTTGATAAGCAATAGTGCTGTGCAATACCAAAGGCGAAATACTATCTAGTGCAATTGGTTCGGTCGCCTGCAAACCCAGTTTCACCACCTCCACTGAGTTAGGACTGATTTCACGGGAAAGCGCGCCAAAGCTAGGAATAAGCTTAGGGTTTGCCTG
>NZ_JBARYM010000558.1:0-2053 GCF_049647865.1 Tunicatimonas sp.
CCACCGTCTACGTATTTGTCGTAGACTCGAACTGCGATAGTATTAAAACTTCCTGGATTTAGTATGTTAGAAGGAACCGAATAATTGCGAACCTGCCGATAAGCAACATCGTCACTCAATTCCGGACGGTCATTACTACGGAAGCCAGTTGAACCAACTTTTATTCCGTTAACGAAGGTTTGGTCGAAGTCATCAATCAACCCTAACAGTAGTAGCATCTCATCGCCGGCGAAATCTTCCGGTAAGAAAAAAGTTTTTCGGTACCAAGCGTAGCCATCGTAGTTATGAAATCCTTGAGCCTCCCAGAAGTAGGGCACCATAATTTTTTCCCACTTGCTATCCCCCAAATCGTTTTCCTTCCATCGGGAGTTATCTCCCAGAGTAAACTTCCACACTCCCCGAAGATCAACATCCAATTGAGCTTCGGAGTCGTCGATCATTAAACCTACTTTTCCCGCAATGATTCCACCATCTATTTTTGAATCATACACTCGAACTGAAATGACATTAACTCCATCAGTATTTAAGTATTCTACTGGAATTGGGTATCGCCGATACGCTCGGTAGGCCGTGTGAAAGTAAGGGGGAAATGAACCGGAGAATCCAATAAGCTTTCCATTTAAGTAAACTTCATCTGCATCATCGATATAGCCTAATGAGAGGTAAAGATTATCTCCTTCCACCGAGGAAGGTAGAGTAAAAGACTTACGGTACCAGGCGTAGCCATCGTAACCATGAAATCCTCGACTTTCCCAGGGGGCTGGGGCACGAATGGTCTCCCACTGGCGATCATTGAAGTCGGGGTTAGCCCACTGAATGTTATCGCCAATGGAAAACCGCCAGTCACCCGATAAATCTAATACCATACGCCAGTTGTTTGCCAATAGGGTTTGGCTGAAAAGCATTCCTACCAAAAGGACCAGCGTTTTTACTGATGTAACTTGAAGCATAATTCTTATTAGCAGCGGGCTAAACTACGTAATGGTCAAAAAATAATATTATTGTTTTATGCGGTCATTCTCGGTCTCATACTGCGCGGATCGCCGCCCGGTTAAAAAGTCTCGCTGGGATGCCGGTCGCCGAAGTGCTGCTTCGTCTACATTTTTGCCTTGTCTGAAACCAAAACTATCTCCCATAAAAACGAAAACTTGTTTTTTAACCGTTACTAAAGCATATTTTAGCTTAGCGGTTATCTCATTTGCGAGCAGACTTGCGGGTCTTGATCGCGATTGTTTGTTTTTGGTAGTCAATAATAAATCCGTATCGTTTCATAACATCGGAACCGATGATTCCGTCTATTTTTAAATCAATCCTACTGCCTAATGATGATACTACGCCCGATAAGTCGTAGGTTTTAAATAGTGCTTTAATGGGCATAGAACCAATGATCATTTTAACGTTTTTTGCCTTGTAAATGGTTTGGCGTTTACCACTGAGTCCCAATACTTGCTGACTGCTTGCGCTAACTTGTAATGGTTGAAAGTTAAAATGATTGGCTTCACGCTTATGGAGAATTGTCATATCCGAACCGGTATCTACTAAGAAATATGCTGACTTTCCGTTCAGTTTAACTTTGATAATAGGTTTGTACTGCCAGTTCACTACTTTAACATATTCGTAAGTTTCGTTAGTAAATCCTGAGAGCAAAATCCCAATAAGCGACATAAGTAGCGTTAATTTTTTCATTGGGAGGGTATTAAGTTCTTAGTATAAAGTACGTGAACTACCCTCTAACATTTGCCACCGTACCGTCAAAGCTTGTAAAAAAATGTCATATCTAAGTAAACAACGATGGGTGATTAATGACATATGAGTGATACTGGACAGACTAATAGGCTATTTTTATTGTTCATTTATCAATATTCACTAATCTTCGTATTTATGGGATTAATTTGTAACCTACTCCGTGGACGGTAAGAATATGGCGAGGATCATTTGGATTAGATTCAATCTTCTGGCGAAGTTTCACAATAAAGTTATCTACCGTACGGGTGGTGGGCTGATCGTCTTCGTATCCCCAAATGTTCTCTAATAAATCATACCGGCTAACCGG
>NZ_JBARYM010000559.1:0-2709 GCF_049647865.1 Tunicatimonas sp.
CCCTAATCTATTGGAACCTCCCTCAGACGACGGGGCTGCCGCCAGCCTCTTCCCGAAATTGCTACTTTTTTTATTTACTGACCCAATTCTGGCTGATTTATTTGCCATACTCAATCCATTTTATATAGGTATGGTGCTAGTAGTGATAATCCTGCTGCTTTGTTCGGCCATGATTTCTGGCTCGGAAGTAGCTTTCTTCTCACTATCGTCGGATGAAGTAAGTATCTGTAGAGATAGTCAGAACCCGGCTGATCGCCACATTACCGAACTATTAGCGCGACCTAGATTGCTGCTGGCAACTATTTTGATTCTTAATAACTTAGTTAACGTGGCTATTGTCACACTATCGACCTACGCAACTTGGCAATACTTTGGGAAAGATGCTGATGGTAGTGTTATCATAATTCTTACCACGTCGATAACCATTGCTATCTTGTTTTTCGGAGAGATTTTACCGAAGCAGTACGCCGTTCATTATTCGTTAGTTTTTGCTAAGCGCACTGCTGGTGCTTTACGTGCTTCGGCCCGTTTTTTCAAACCGTTATCTTTGGCGTTAATGTCATTTAGCAGTCTGGTAGAAAAAAGATTGGATAGAAAAGGCTATCACGTCTCGGTAGATGAGCTAAATCAAGCTC
This sequence comes from Tunicatimonas sp., assembly GCF_049647865.1. NCBI lineage: Bacteria > Pseudomonadati > Bacteroidota > Cytophagia > Cytophagales > Catalimonadaceae > Tunicatimonas > Tunicatimonas sp. The sequence continues at coordinate 636 of NZ_JBARYM010000559.1, forward strand.
TGGAGATTACTACTCGTAATGATGAAACAGCCACTGAAGAAGAGAAGGGCATTCTGAAGGGTATTGTTAACTTTGGCACGCTTTCCGTAAAGCAGGTAATGCGGTCTCGTATTGATATTACTGCCATTGATATTGAGACTGACTTTTACGAGTTAATGGACATTGTGAACAAAACCGGCTACTCTCGCCTGCCTATCTACCGAGAAACTATTGATAGTATTGAGGGTATTTTGTACGTAAAAGATCTGCTTCCCCACCTCGATCAGGCGGGTACCTTTATCTGGCAAAACCTGCTGCATAAAGGGTTTTTTATACCAGAGAGCAAGAAGATTGATTCACTTTTAAAAGATTTTCAGGAGAAACGGGTGCATATGGCTATCGTAGTGGATGAATACGGGGGTACATCTGGTCTAATTACGCTGGAAGATATTATTGAAGAGATAGTAGGAGAGATTAATGATGAGTTTGATGAAAATGATATTCACTATAACAAGCTGGATGATAATACTTTTGTGTTTGAAGGAAAAACTTCGCTAAATGATTTCTGCAAAATATTAGATGAAGACATCTCCTTATTTGAAAGCGTGAAAGGCGAAAGTGAATCGCTTGGCGGACTATTACTTGAAATCCACGCTAAGTTGCCACGAGCAGGCGAAAAGATTCAACACGATAAATACGTGTTTACGGTAGTAGCAGTAGATAACAAACGTATTAAGCGCATCCGTGTGTTCCGACAGTATGCTAGTCCGATGCCTCAGCCTCCAGAAAGTATTAAGTCATCTGTCAACCGTTAGTATGAAACTGCACTATCGCACCTTAGGCGAAGGCCAACCTATTATTATTTTACACGGTATTTTTGGCACATCCGACAACTGGCAAACTTTCGGAAAACAACTAGCTACCGATTACCAAGTATTTTTGGTCGACCAGCGTAATCACGGACTCTCTCCGCATAGCGACACTTTCGATTACCCAGCGATGGCCATGGATATATATGAGTTTGTTCAGCAGCATCAGCTAGAGAACCCTATTATTATTGGACACTCTATGGGTGGGAAAGCCGCAATGTTTTACGCGGTAACGCACCCAAATGCTTTTGCTAAGTTAATTGTAGTAGATATTGCTCCTCGCTCCTACCCAGTTCACCATCAGCATATTTTAGATGCAATGAGTGGGGTAAATTTAGCATCAGCTACCAGTCGAAAGGATATTGAAGATCAGCTAAAGCCTCATTTGCCCGACTTTGGGGTACGGCAATTTTTGATGAAGAACTTGAAACGGGAAAACAATAATTCTTTCTCTTGGAAGCTTAATCTGTCAGCTATTCAGGCGAATATAGAAAATGTTGGTGTAGCTGTACCCACCAATAATTTAGTGGATAGACCTACCCTTTTTGTTCGCGGGGCAAAATCAGATTACATCCGAGCAGAAGATGAAACATTGATACAAGAGATTTTTCCTCAAGCTACGGTAGTCACAATAGAGAATGCTGGACATTGGGTACACGCTGAACAACCCGATGCCCTTTACAAATCGCTGATGAAGTTTTTGCAAACTAGCTAAACCGCCGGATGAGGTAGAGTACTAGTGAAATGACGATACTTAACAAAATACCGGTAGTTACCGGAAAATAAAAACTGAAGTTCTTGCGCTGAATACGAATATCGCCTGGCAATTTTCCGAGTAGTGGAATACCATCTGAAAAGTAGAATAGCAGTCCAAAAAGTACAATAATACTTCCGACTACAATCAGTATCAGTCCCATATTTTTCCGTTGATTATTCATTAATCATGAGTGAATCCGCCCACAAAGGTACTATTTATCTAATTCCAACGATTATCGCTCCCGACACTCAACATTCGGTATTGCCGCGCCAAATAATTGAAGTGGTTAATCATCTTACGTACTTCTTAGTAGAGAATGTGCGAACCACTCGCCGATTTCTAAGTTCGTTGTCTATTCAAACTCCTATTAGCGAGCTTCAGTTTGAGCTGCTTAGCAAAAAGACTCTTGCTGAAGATTTGCCGAGTTTAATAGAACCAGCCTTGTCAGGGATGGATATTGGTATTATGT
>NZ_JBARYM010000560.1:0-17125 GCF_049647865.1 Tunicatimonas sp.
GAGGCTAGAAAAACTATCACAGCAGTACCAGCAAACGCAAATATTTATGGAAACCCCGTACCGAAATAATCAGTTATTAGCCGATGTTGTTAAGCACTGTCAACCCAAAACCTTACTTTGTGTCGCCAAAAATATCAACGGTTCCAACGAATACATAAAAACTCAACCAGTTCATCGCTGGCGTAAAAACCTGCCTGATCTACATAAAGTGCCTACGGTATTTTTGCTGTTCACAAACAAGTAGTAGATTAAAATATTCAAGTAGCTAATTCTTGAATATTTTTAAAACCGTGCAGAAAAGAAGCTATCTAACCTGAACACAAGAGTACACTAATACATAAACACCAATACTTAAGCTTCTGGGCGAGGGCCAAGTAAGTCGTCTACCTGAACGGTAGCAGTAACTCCCGTTACCGGTAACGCTACTTCATCACCAGACTGTAAGATGCTAATACTTTTGTAGGTACCAGGAACCGGATTGCGATGCACCTCAATCTCGTGTTTATCTACATTTACCAACCACAACTCTGGAATACCAGCGGTGGCGTACAGCGGACGTTTTATCTCGTAGTCACGATCCCAAGTAGTATGGGCCACTTCTACTACCAAAAATACACCATCCGGTTGAGCATCTAGGGAAGCGTAAAAGTCCGAGCGGGGTTTAAGTAAAGTGACATCAGGTTCCGGTTCGCTTTCTTCAGGAATGATAATAGGACTCTGCACTCGTACAATAGCTTGTTCACCTATTAGCTTTATAAGTAAATTACTAATACGATCAACAATTGCAATGTGTAATTTTCCTATCGGAGGGGCGCCCGCCCCCGCCTCACGCGAATAATTTCGCCGTGAATAAGCTCCACTCGATCGTCTTCGGTTAAGATACCAGCTTCAATCATCCGGTGGTAGGCATCAATATCAATCGTATGTCGCTCTAACGTAACTCCCGTGTTGCAAAGCTTCCAACGTTTCTTTAAATATAAAATAACGAGCATAATATTAAGTTTGAGTTTAACGGCATTTCATTAACTTTGGCGGTCAAAACTTACTATATCATTTTATGCCGTATTTATTCACGTCTGAGTCAGTTTCCGAAGGACATCCTGATAAAGTAGCCGATCAAATCTCGGATGCTATCTTGGATGCAATGCTCACCCAAGATCCTAATTCTCGCGTAGCTTGCGAAACATTTGTTACTACCGGCTTAGTAGTAGTGGGTGGAGAAGTAACGACAACTGCCTACGTAGAAATTCCCGATATTGTTCGAAGAACGATTCATAAGATTGGGTATGACAAGGGCAATTATATGTTCGATGCCGAATCCTGTGGAGTGGTAGTTACTTTACACAGCCAGTCACCCGACATTGCTCGAGGGGTAAACGAAGGAGAAGATAAAGAGCAGGGAGCCGGTGACCAAGGAATGATGTTTGGGTACGCGAACCAAGAAACTTCTGAGTATATGCCGATGGCCCTGGCATTCTCGCATCGGTTGGTACAAGAATTAGCTCGCATCCGCCACGAACAACCGGAGCTAATTCCCTATTTACGCCCTGATGCTAAGGCTCAGGTAACCATAGAATACGACGATAATAAACAACCTACCCGAGTGCATACGGTAGTGGTTTCTACCCAGCACGATGATTTTATTCAGCCGGACAATGATAGTTCTCAAGCAAAAAGCGAAGCTGAGAAACAAATGCTGGCTCGTATTCGCGAGGATGTTATTACCCACGTAGTAAAGAAAGTAATTCCCACCGATTTACTACAAGATACCATCTACCATATCAATCCTACTGGCAACTTCGTAATTGGTGGCCCCCACGGCGATGCAGGGTTAACCGGCCGTAAAATTATTGTAGATACCTACGGAGGGCGGGGTGCCCACGGTGGTGGCGCTTTTTCGGGTAAAGACTCTAGCAAAGTTGACCGTAGTGCTGCTTATGCTGCTCGGCATATTGCTAAAAACTTAGTGGCTGCGGGAATCGCTAATGAAGTATTAGTACAGGTGGCTTATGCTATTGGAGTAGCTAATCCGGTATCATTACTCATTGATACCTACGGAACAGCACAAGTGGATAAGTCGGATGCAGAAATTGCTGAGATTACCCGCGAACTATTTGATATGCGCCCAAAGGCTATTGTAGAGCGATTTGGTTTAAAGCAACCCATTTTTTCACCTACTGCCGCTTACGGGCACATGGGTCGTGAGCCCTACGAAGGAGAAGTGGCTATTGAAGTAATAGAAGTTCAGCAAGAGGATAATGTGAACCGCACAGTGAACACTAAGATCAACAAAAGTGTAAGCTTCTTTGGGTGGGAAAAGTTAGACTATGTGGATAAAATTAAAGAAGCTTTCGGTGTTTAGATTTCCCGTTGTTTTATTAAGATAAAAAGAAAGGATTCGGTTAGAGCCGAATCCTTTTTTATTGAATCATCGGGCCGATTGCTTCTCTTTGTGTTTCTTCAGTTGCCTTCGCATAACTTCTACCGCTTGGTCGGCCGCAGCCTCAAAGGATTCGTTCTGCTCCTTCACAAAAAGCTGGTTACCCGGAATATTGAGTTTGATCTCCACAACTTTATTATCAACCGCTTCACCATTCTCAAGTTTTAGAAATACTTCTCCGTCTACTACTCGCTCATAAATAGCCTCTAGTTTATCAACTTTCCGCTGAATAAAATCAATCAGTTTAGCGTCGGCATCAAAATGGACAGCATGCATTTGTAGCTTCATATCAAATTAGGTTAAATGAAAAATATGTTATCTAATCCAACTACATTTAGGTAAGAAGGATTAAAAAAATATGAATTTTAGAAAAAATTAAGCTTTTGGATGAGCTTGCTCAAATACTTTTTTCAACTGTTCAGTAGAATTATGAGTGTACACTTGCGTAGCGGCTAATGTAGCGTGCCCTAACAAATCTTTAATCGCATGCAAATCAGCCCCGTTATTCAGCAAATGCGTAGCAAATGTATGGCGCATCACATGGGGACTTCGCTTGTCAATAGTAGTGTACTGATCTAAATACTTTCGCACAGTTCGGTATACCATCATTGGGTACAACTGATCGCCTTTGTTGGTAACCAATAAAAAGTGGTTACTAGCATCATTAGTAAAAAACGTACGCTTCGCTTCCAAATAGTGCTCTATTAACGTCGCTATACTTTTCGGAAAAGGAATAATACGCTCTTTGGCTCCTTTACCTCGTACCTTTAGCGTTACATCAATCAGATTAACCAAATTGGTTTCTAAATTTATGAGTTCCGACAAGCGAATGCCTGATCCGTAGAAAAGTTCTAAGATAAGACGATCACGAAAGCCAGGAAAATCTTTACTGAACTTGCATTGTTCAAGCAACTCAAATAAGTCATTATTCTGTACGAAGTGCGGCAGCGGATAATTTGCCTTTAAGGCTCGTACTTTATGGGTAGGATTTTGCTTAATGTACTCCCGATGCTGAAGAAATTTGTAATACGAGCGCAAAGTACTAATCTTTCGATTGATAGATCGGGCTGTATTTTGTTTATTGGCCAAATCAACAATCCATGCTCTAATTTCCTGATGATCGGCTTTTTCAGTAGGTAAACCGGGAGCATGATGTTTCAAAAAAGCGTGAAACTGAAGTAGATCCGTATGGTAAGACGTAATAGTATGCGGGCTGGCTCGCTTCTCGTAAGTTAAAAATTTAACAAATGTATCAATCATAAAAAAAGGGCTAACGCCCTGAATATAAGAAAAAAACCAGTAAGTATACTACCTACTAGCCATTTTCCAAAGACTGCATACGCTGACGGTACGCGGCTTTAATACGTTCGGTACGACGAGATACTGAAGGCTTTTCGTAATGGGTACGTGAACGTAACTCACGAAGGGTGCCTGTTTTTTCAAATTTTTTCTTAAACCGCTTTAGTGCTCGGTCAATTGATTCGTTTTCTTTTACATTTACAGTAATCATAAAATATTCTTTATTTTTGCAGCTCTTCAATTAAGACTGCGAATCTACTAAATGATTTCAAGGAGAACAACTCTTTTCAGCTAAACTAGCTTGTAAGCTCTTTAGATGAGTATTATATCACAAACGAAGATGTTAGATAAATAAGTTCAGTTACAGGATACCGCTTTTTATTTAAAATATTTATTAGAATAAGATAATTTTATTACATTTGTAATATAATTGATCTATACTATTTTTGCTTATAAATTAAATTCTAAAAGATTATGAAGATAGCAGTAGTTGGCACCGGGTATGTTGGTTTAGTAACCGGAACATGCTTCGCCGAAACCGGAAATACCGTTAATTGCGTTGACATTGATGAGAAAAAGGTAGACAAGTTAAGAAACGGCGAAATTCCAATTTATGAACCTGGTTTAGATGCCCTATTTGACCGAAATATTAAACAAGGCCGCCTTCACTTTACTACCAATTTGAAAGAAGGCATTGAAGGAGCCAAGGTTATCTTTCTAGCCCTTCCGACCCCCCCTGGTGAAGATGGTTCAGCTGATCTACAGTACGTACTAAAAGTAGCTTCTGATCTGGGACCTATTTTAGAAGATTATACAGTCATTGTAGATAAAAGTACCGTCCCCGTAGGCACTGCCGAAAAGGTACGAGCAAAGATCGCTGAAAATGCTAAAGTTGATTTTAGTGTAGTCTCTAACCCTGAATTCTTGCGAGAAGGAGTAGCGGTAGAAGATTTTATGAAACCTGACCGGGTAGTAGTAGGAACCACCTCACCTAAAGCACAAGAAGTTATGAATAAGCTGTACGCTCCTATGGTACGGCAGGGTAATCCGGTTATCTTTATGGATGAAGCTTCGGCTGAACTTACTAAGTACGCGGCTAACTCATTCTTAGCTACCAAAATTACCTTTATGAACGAGATTGCTAATCTCTGTGAGCTTTTAGGAGCTGATGTAGATATGGTACGTAAAGGTATTGGCACGGATACCCGAATTGGTAAACGATTTCTGTTTGCCGGCATTGGTTACGGAGGAAGCTGCTTTCCTAAAGATGTGCAAGCATTGGCCAAATCAGCTAAAGATGCTGATTATGACTTCAAGATATTGAACTCGGTAATGGACATTAATCATGGACAGAAGACTCGATTGATTGATAAGGCCAAGGAATATTACGGAGGCGATTTGAGCGGTAAAACTATTGCCCTTTGGGGATTGGCGTTTAAGCCTTATACCGATGATATTCGGGAAGCTCCAGCGTTGTATAACATAGAGGAACTATTGAAAGCGGGTGCGAAAGTAAAAGTGTACGATCCCGAGGCGATGAAAAATGTACGGGAGGTAGTCGGCGATAAAATTGAGTACTGCGTAGATGAATACCACGCGGCCGAACAAGCAGATGCAATTTTCATTATGACTGAGTGGCCTATCTTCCGCACGCCAGATTTTGAGAAACTTTCGTCAATTCTAAAAGGAAAAGTTATCTTTGACGGCAGAAACCTTTATGAACCAGATGCCATGAAAGAAAATGGCTTTGTGTACTATAGCATCGGAAGAAAAGATATTCATGAGTAAAAAACGCATATTAATTACTGGGGGAGCTGGATTTCTCGGCTCCCACCTTTGTGAACGTTTCCTAAAAGAAGGTTACTACGTCATTGCGATGGATAATCTAATTACGGGGAACATCAAAAATATTGAACACCTGATGCATCGCTCTGATTTTGAATATTATCACAGCGATGTTTCTAATTATGTGCATGTATCTGGCGACTTAGATTATATTTTACACTTTGCCTCCCCCGCTAGTCCCATAGACTACCTACAAATGCCGATTCAAACATTGAAGGTTGGTTCTTTAGGAACGCATAATTGCTTAGGGCTAGCTCGTGCTAAAAATGCCCGAATTCTGGTAGCGTCTACTTCGGAAGTGTACGGTGACCCAACTGTTCATCCACAACCTGAAACGTACTGGGGTAATGTGAATCCCATTGGCCCCCGGGGAGTATACGATGAGGCTAAACGGTTTCAGGAGGCAATGACGATGGCCTACCATACCTACCACAAGCTAGAAACCCGAATTATCCGTATTTTTAACACCTACGGTCCCCGTATGCGCCTGAACGACGGACGCGCACTGCCGGCTTTTTTAGGTCAAGCACTACGCGGGCAAGATATCACCGTTTTCGGTGATGGTTCACAAACACGTTCGTTCTGCTACGTAGACGATTTGGTAGAAGGTATCTATCGCTTACTTCTGAGCGACTACCCCCACCCCGTGAATATTGGTAATCCTGATGAGATTAGTATTAAAGATTTTGCTGAAGAAATTATTAAGCTGACTGGCACTGATCAAAAAATAGTGTATAAGCCGCTACCGAAAGATGACCCCATGCAGCGCAAGCCAGACATTTCCCGAGCCAAAGAAATTTTAGGATGGGAACCAAAAATATCTCGGGCTGAAGGGCTAAAGATTACTTACGAATACTATAAAGACCGAGCGTAGTAAGTGATAAAAGCCGATTGCAATTAAGCTAGTTGTTTACGATAGAGCTGAATGGTGTTTTCCAGTCCGTAGTAAAGTGCATCACAAATAAGGGCATGACCAATAGAGACTTCATCCAGATACGGAATCTGTTCCTTTAGATAGCGAAGATTTTTCAGATCTAGATCATGTCCGGCATTAATTCCTAATTTTAGCTCTTTGGCTCTAGTAGCTGCCTGAACATATGCTGCTACTGCCTTCTCGCGGTCTTGGTGATAGTGCTGAGCGTAAGGTTCGGTATATAGCTCAATACGATCAGTACCTACTGAAGCAGCCCCTTCAACCATTTTTACGTCAGGATCTACGAAAATTGACGTTCTTACTCCCCATTCTTTAATTTGGAAGATGATGTCTTTTAGAAGATTAGCTTTTTCTATGGTATTCCAGCCAGCGTTTGAGGTGAGCACGTGCGGAGGGTCAGGTACGAGAGTAGCTTGAGCTGGTCGTACTTTCTCAATCACTTCTAAGTAGCGCTCATCAGGATACCCTTCAATATTGAATTCAGTAGTAACTACATCTTTTAACTGTATAACATCATCGTAGCGAATGTGGCGCTCATCGGGCCGAGGGTGAACGGTGATTCCTTGAGCACCAAACCTTTCTGCGTCTTGGGCTACTTTCGTCACACTAGGGTTGTTTCCACCCCGAGCGTTACGTAGCGTAGCAATTTTATTGATGTTTACACTTAACTTCGTCATTTCTTCAAATTTACGTATACTTGAAATTAATAATGACTAATGGTGGATGAATAAAGAGTAATGCAAATTTTATTTATAATACATGCCAGTTGTCTACCCATTTATAAATCATCGGTCACTGTTCATCAATCATTAGAATGGGTGGTCAATATCTATAACTTTACCAACTTAGCAAAAAGATATGAGTCTTAAACAGCAAGTAGAAGCCGATTTAAAAGACGCCATGCGGGCCAAAGATCAAGATACATTACGCGCTCTACGGGGTATTAAATCAATGATACTGCTAGCCGAAACCGAAAAAGGCGCCAAAAATGATCTGACTGAAACCGCTGAAATGCAATTGCTAACTAAGGCCGCCAAACAGCGCAAAGAATCACTAGAAACCTTCCAGCAACAGGGACGAGATGATTTAGCTGCCAAAGAACAAGCCGAGTTAGACGTCATCAACCGCTACTTACCTCAACCTATGAGTGAAGCAGAAGTGAAAGAAGCTCTTCAGCAAATTATTGAGGAAGAGGGTGCTTCAGGGATAAAAGATATGGGAAAGGTAATGGAGCGCGCTTCTAAGGAGTTGGCCGGTCGGGTCGATGGAAAAACGATGTCTACCATAGTACGCCAACTTTTAGTTTAGTAAACGTGACTGGTTGGGATTGGGCATTAGTTATCGTTCTTTTTCTTGGAGCATATCGGGGATACAAGAAAGGAATATTGCTAGAGGCGATTGCTATCATCGGTTTTATAGTAGCTCTCATCGCTGCATTGCACCTGCTACCTCAATCTACCGCTTGGCTGACAGATCAATTTGGTTCTAAGAACAACTTACTACCTATTCTGGCGTTTCTTCTAACGTTTATTGTAATTGTGGTTGCCATCACTATGTTAGGTCGGTTGCTTAAAAGTATTATTCACCTTACTCCTTTAGGTTTTGCCGACGATATACTTGGTGCTGCTTTGGGTGCAGTGAAATGGGCGTTTATACTAAGTCTACTGTTGGCAGCCTTAGATTGGGCAGATATAAAAGTAGACTCCTTAAAAAATGGGCAGCTTTACGATTTGTTGCGCCCATTTTCTTCATTAGTCATCGACCATGTTATATTATGGTTCCCAGCGATGGAAGAAATGGTAAAAACTATTGATAACTTTTTTAAAGAAAAACAGTCTTTATCATTACATTAAGCTCACAAAAGTCAAGATTGGTAAACGTATTGCCTGACACATATGTTTACTGTAAGTAAGGACAACTGATTTATGGATTATCAGATACACGAAAGAAACGGCTATCGTTATGTAGATGAAGGAGAAGGTGAGATTATGTTGCTTCTACACGGTCTGTTTGGAGCACTTAGTAATTGGGCAGGAGTTGTAGAGCGATTTAGGCATCAATACCGAGTATTAATTCCGATGTTGCCGGTTTACGAAATGCCGGTGCGTAAGGCAGGTTTAGAGGAATTACATACTTATGTAGAGAAGTTTGTTGCTGAGATGGAGATACGCGACCTTACTGTTATAGGAAATTCTTTAGGCGGCCACATTGGACTTATCTTTACAATTTCAAATCAGGAACTGGTAAAACAGTTAATTTTAACGGGTAGCTCAGGATTATTTGAAAGTTCTATGGGCGGATCGTTTCCTAAACGAGGCAATTATCAATATATCAAGGAACGGGTAGAATATACATTTTATGATCCATCTACCATTAGTAAAGAATATGTTGACGAAATTTTCGAAACAGTAAGCAGTATACCCAAATGTATGTCTATTGTGCAAATTGCTAAATCAGCTCAACGGCATAATATGGCTGATCAGATTCATCAAATAAGAGTACCTACTTTGCTTATTTGGGGGCTGAACGATACTATTACACCTCCTATCGTTGCTCATGATTTTAATCGCTTAATACCTAATTCTACCCTACGTTTCATCGACCATTGCTGCCATGCTCCTATGATGGAACAGCCTGAAAGATTTAACGACGTGCTGGCCGAATTTTTAGAAGAACCCTCTTTTGTATGAATGCATTCAACTTCATTAATCCACTAATACCGGTACTTAAACCGGAAGATGATATTGCTAAAGCTACTGCTTTATTAGACGATCAAGCGTTAGATCAGTTACCTGTTGTGCGCGAAGAGCAGTTTCAAGGCTTTATTACTAGTGATATGCTATTTGATGATTTATTTGATCACTCTACCGTAGGTGAGTACCACTTAAATCCAGATAAATGTGTAGTCTATTCTAATCAGCATTTTTATGAGGTAGTGAAAGCCTTTTCTGATTGTGACCTTTCTATGCTCGCCCTTGTAGACGAAAACCGAGAATATCTGGGATCATTCGACGCTCAAGATTTGCTGAGGGCCTTTTCTAAGACTACGGCAGTTCAGTCACCGGGTAGTATTATTGAAATATCAGTTAAACAAATTGACTACTCCTTAGCTGAAATTACTCGTCTCATTGAGTCCGATGGAGTTAAAATTATAGGCTGTTTCATGCAAAATGATGCTGCTGACCCAAATTATATTAAGTTGACCCTAAAGCTAGATCGTAAAGACGCATCGCGAACAGTTGCCACCTTAGAGCGGTTTAGCTACAATGTTGTTTCTTTATTTCAGGAAGCTTCCATAGCTTCGTATGATAAGGAGCGGCTTGACGCGCTGCTTCGTTACCTAGATATTTAAATGACCATGAATGAGGTTTGCGATTCACGGAAGAAAGACTAATGAAAATAGCCTAAACTGCATTCAACATCTGTTGGGTGAACTCCGTAAGCATCAGGCAGACGTAAAGATATCTGACACTTTATTCACTCACCTTAAAGACTCTCTAATTAATCATCCAGCCGAATTGGTGTACTCCTCCCAAGAGGGCGTACCGGATGTAGACTTTGTGATTAGCGTTGGTGGAGATGGTACTCTGCTCGAGACCGTTACCCATATTCGCAAAAAGGAGATACCGGTGTTGGGCATCAACGTAGGAAGACTCGGTTTTTTAGCTACCGTATCGCAAGATCAAATTACTACAGCAATCAATGCACTGTTTCAAAAACAGTATTCTTACGACCATAGAACATTGATAGAAACGCACGGAACAGCCAGCATACCTGCAGAACTTAATTTTGCGCTAAATGAATTAACGGTTATTAAGAAAGATACATCAACCATGATTGTGGCCCACGCCTACCTTGATGATCGTTATCTAAATTCATATTGGGCAGACGGACTAATAATCTCTACACCTACCGGATCTACTGGCTACTCACTTAGTTGTGGCGGACCAGTTGTCTCACCACAATCCAGCAACTTAATAATTACCCCTATTAGCCCGCATAATTTAACGGTACGACCATTGGTTGTTTCTGATCAAAGTCAGATTACTATTCGGGTAGAAAGCCGAAGCGATAGCTACCTTATAGCCCTTGATTCACGTTCGTACGGAGTTACTAACGAAGAACCCTTTCAATTGCGTAAGGCTCCCTTCCAAGTCAAATTAATAAAATTTGAAGGGAATGACTTTCTAGAGACACTGCGCCAGAAGCTGAATTGGGGACTTGATGTAAGAAATTAGCCTTTAATTAGTTGTTTCACGGAATAAAACCGAGTAAACTTGTCCTGGCTATCTATACCTTATTACCCCTTATATGCTAACTGTCCACTTCCAATCCAGATCAGTTATTGTGCTGGCTCTTCTGATGATCTTCATCATGATCAATCCGTGGGAGAGCAACGCGCAAAATCGCCGAAAAAAACGAGCTTATCGTAATCAAAGTAGCCGGGTAGCCCAGTTTTCGGGAAAAAGACTGGCTTTTGCTAATGCCAAGCAATATATCACTCTAGAAATTTCAGCCAACGCGCTAAACTATTTTGGAGATATCGCCCCCCGATCGAGTTTTGCCAGTACCGATATTTCGTTCACGCGCCCTGGTATAGGAATTTCTTCTAGCGTTCGGCTAGGGCAATCGCTATCGGCTCGCTTGGGGTTCATGTGGGGATTGCTTAGTAGCAATGATTATGAGGTAGCCGACCCCGATAACCGGAATGATATTTATCGCTACGCCCGAAACCTACAGTTTAGAAATAATATTAAAGATTTATCGCTCGTACTTGTGTACGATATTTTTCCTAATCCTTATACCGTGGCCCTGCGCCAATCATTCACCCCTTATATTTTCGGGGGTATATCGGTATTTCATCATAGTCCACAAGGATTGGCTCCCTCGGCTGCTATACTTTCCCCCGGCGATACGCTTTCTGCGGCACAGATACCCAATTCGGGCGAGTGGGTAGCGTTAAAACCTCTTCGAACTGAAGGAAAAAGTTACTCTAATTTTTCTTTTAGCATACCAGTAGGGGCTGGAGTACGATTTCGCCTTAGTCAGCTAATAGATATTGAGGCTGAAGTTGGTTATCGTTTCTCCTTTACCGACTATTTGGATGATATAAGTACCGAATACGTAGATAAAGGGGCTTTAGGGAGCGATTTAGCTAAGATTATGTCGGATCGCTCTTTAGAACCTGTAGATGTAGTTTCTAGCGAATCTCGTCAGGCATTGTTTACTGATGAGAATAGTGTACTGAACACCAATTTGGCCACTTATACTGGAGTAGATGGGGTTGAGTATCTTCACTTACCGGGTTATGGGCAGCCGGGTGCCCAGCGAGGCAACTCTGACGATAACGATGTTTTTCTAACGACTACAATTCGGCTAGTAATTATGCTGGGGCGTAGCCCTCTGGCTAATTCCGGATTCAGACCTCGGTAATCAGCATTAATTAGGTTATACTTCCGAGATTTCTTCGGCTGGTAATACCAAAATGCGTGTATTGCAGTTATATTTGCAATGCAAAAAACTTTTCTGCCCTTTTTGTCCGTGAGATATTTAAATGTAATACCGCTGATTTTACTGCTACTTTGTATATCAAAGAGTAAAGTATCTGCTCAGCATAATGAAGTAGGTATCGGTATTGGTGGCACTAATTATACTGGTGACGTAGTGCGGTCTTATGGAATGAGACATACCCGCCCCGGTGGCTTTATTTTATACCGCCGGAATTTCACCGATTATTTAAGCGTTCGGGGAAATTTCATGTTTGGTGGTTTAGCAGGTTCAGATAACCCTCCGTTTGACGCTTTAGCGCAGCAACGTGATACCGCTTTCAGCACCACAGTTGCCGAGTTGACGGCTATAGTAGAATACCATTTTCTAGATTATAAGAAAAACGTGAACCTACTGCGTTGGTCACCCTATTTCTTTATTGGAGCTGGGGTTTCTTATTTTGGGGAACCCGCTCCAGAAACACCATCGCATAGTCGCATTCAACCAGTGGTGCCAGTTGGTATTGGATTTAAATACATTCTCTCTCCTGAATTCTCTCTTTCAGCCGAAGCAGGTATTCGCAAGACTTTTTTTGATTATATTGATAATGTATCGGATAGCGATTCTGTGCTGAAGAACTACGAATATGGTAATCGTTACAATAATGACTGGTACTACTTTATTGGGGTATCAATAAGTTATACCTTTTGGACAATCCCTTGTCCTTATATGTTTAATAGTTAATTTCTCTGCAATTGTAAATCCCTTCCTCTCTAACAACTCCCTCGAATAAAAAAGCCAATACTGCTTCCAGTATTGGCCTTGGTTATGCTATAATAATGCTATCGCTTGACTAACCGATAGATAAACAGTAGAAGGACCGCTCCGCCGGTGGCTACCAATAGCGTAGTTATATTAAATCCGCCCGAAGCAATTCCTAGTAGCTCCTGTGCTAAGAAACCTCCTACTAAGGCTCCCACAATACCAATAATAATAGTGACAATAAATCCACCCGGATCATCTCCAGGCATGATAAATTTAGCTAAAGCACCAGCTACAAGGCCGATGACAATCCATGCAAGAATACTCATAATTGTAAAATTAGGTTTGGTTAAAAAATATATTAAAAAATAGTTCTGTAGTTAGTTATGCTAAAAATCTAAACTGAGTATGATAGTAAAACAATTCTTTCTTCTAATTGTTAGATATATCAATTTTTAATTCATGCTGATTGCCGATCCATCCTTCTTTAGCGTAGTTAAATACTCTACCAATGATACTAAATCTTTCTGGCTCATGCTACGCTCAAGGTTATCAAACATCAACGACTGATCCATTTCTTCCATAGAAGCAATCTGGCCGCGAGCGTAGGTTTCAGTACGTCCTCCGTACATACGAAGTTTCACTTCATCTTCTGTTTTGCTGAGTATATAACCAGTTACCTGGTTTCCGTCATTAAGTTTCAGAGTATAACCTTCGTAGCCAAAGCTAATTCCTTTACTTGGTTCTAAAATAGCAATGTACATTCCGTCTTTTCCTAACTTATCACCTATCTCGGATAGCCCCGGACCGTAATCAACTCCTTGTCCGCCTACAATATGGCAATTCTGGCAGTATTGAGCAAACACCGTTTGACCGTGTGTAATATCTCCCTGCATGGTTACTAATTTTTTAATCGGGGGCAAATCAGAAGCTTCTTGATCAATACCCAATAGCAAAGCTCCTTCTTCGTAGATAGAATTTCGCATGGCCATAGAAAATACTTTAGCTGCAATTGAATCCAGATCGGAGTGTAAATCTCCACTACGCACCATATCTAGTAAGCGATTCTCTCCACCCCAGCTACCCGCAAAAGCCATTACTGCTTCGCGCCGTAGACTGATTGGCCGTTGCTGGTCATTAACCACATTTTGCAGTACATCGATTGATTTTTCGCTATTTACTCGTTTGAGAGCTTTAATCAAATCCATCTGCTCTTCCGTGCTGCCATCCTTTAGCATATTCATTACTAACGATTCACCATCAAAGTCAAGTAATAGTTTAGTGGCTTCCACTCCCACGGCTTCTTCGGGTTTTTCCAAAGCGAGAGCCAATAGGGCTGGTTGATATTCTTTCAGCTCGTAGCGTTTTACTAGCTCCACGTAGGTATCACTACCTTTTACCTGGTCTAAGGAAGTTTGCAGCGCGGCTTTTAGTTGAGGCGACTGCTTCACCCGGTCAGTATCAATATGGTTCAATGCTAAGATGGTGATATCTTCCTGATTGGGATGCTGCTGTACTGCAAGATTTGCCAAAACTTCTTGCTTAGATTCATCCTGATGAAAATCAAATGCCCGAAAATAGCGAAGGCGATCGGGATAAGTATTGGCTTCGGACTCCTGAATGAGCTCAGCCAGTAACGGAATTGTTTCTTTACTACGCATTCGCCAGATAATATCACGCCCCACGGGCGTATCCCAATCTTCGCCAACTTCGTTCATCCAAGCTCTAAAGCGGGATTCGGCGTGTAGATCAGCTCCAATACCAAGTGCTTCCAGATACCAACGATCTTTATTATTGTGCTGAGTGGCCAAAGTCGCCCATAGCTTATCCGCCTCAGGTGAATCAAGATAGCGCAGTGCCAGAGCAACCTCTCGTCGTACTTGTGGTGACTCATCTTTCGCCATTTTTTGTAAGACCGGCACCATGTTGCGGTCTTGCTGCCGGGCCATCCGGATTCCAGCGATTCGCAGATCAGCGTTTTCACTTTGAAGAGCTTGATCAACGTATTGTTCACCCTTACCTTCTAACTTCGAGAGTAGCCAAAAAGCCCGAGCCTGACTGCGAGGATTCTCTGAATCTGCTAGAGCAGTTAACTTGGCCTCTGCTTCGCCTCCTTTTTCGCGGAGCGTTTTCCAAGCTAAATAGCGAACCGATAGATTGGGGTTTTGTAATCCTTCAATAGCTCCTTCCACTGAAGATAAATCAACTTTGGGTGTTTCGTACTTTTGCTCAGAAGAAGAGAATAATGACTTTTCGGGCTTGGAAGCTACTCGGTAAATACGCCCTTGTTCAAGATCGCCCACCTGATGTCCACCCACGCCCGGATCGTACCAATCGGCAATAAAAAGCGAGCCATCGGGCGCCACGGTAACATCAGAAGGACGGAACCACTGGTCTTTCCCGGTGACGATATTTTCTATTTTAGCCGCGTAACCAGCCCCATCTTTTTCAACCGGATACGCCCGAACTACATTGGGTCCAGCATCGGCGTGAATCATCTGGTTATGAAAACGCTCAGGCAGCAGATTACCTTCGTACACTAAGATTCCGGTAGGAGAACCTGCTCCGGTTTGTAGTAAATTAGGTACTACCCCCGGATCGTTTAAGTGCCAGTGTCGCTTCGGAATTTCATCGTGCATACCGGTACGGTAGGTGCGCCAGTTTTCGCCATTTACCTCATCGCGGTAGCCGTAGTTGCCGTATTCCATCACATAATTAATCCGCACTCCTTTGTTGCCATCGTCGTCGTTATCCGACTGCCATAGCGTACCGTAAGAGTCAACAGCTACTTCATAATTATTTCGGAAGTTGTGACCTAGCACTTCAAAGTTACTGCCATCAGGATCGCAGCGAAACACCATACCTTCGCGATAAGGATCGCCTTCCGCCGATACCGGAATTCCAGCTTGTTCAGTGATCGGGTTTCCGTCTTTGTCCAGAATCTCTTTTCCGGCGTTTCCAAAGTTAAAGTATAGTTTGCCGTCGGGCCCAAATACTACTGCGTGAATAGCGTGATCGTGCTGCTCTCCGCTCAATCCGGTAAATAATATTTCTTTTTTATCGGCCTTATCATCGCCATCGGTATCTGTGAGAATAAAAACATTCGGGCTACAAGAAACAATTGCTTGGTTATCCATCACCCAAATACCCAGTGCTGCGTTCACGTCATTGCCTTGGTAAAAAACCGTACTCTTATCGGCCTTTCCATCACTATCCTGATCTTCCAAAATCA
Source organism: Tunicatimonas sp. (assembly GCF_049647865.1). Taxonomy (NCBI): domain Bacteria; kingdom Pseudomonadati; phylum Bacteroidota; class Cytophagia; order Cytophagales; family Catalimonadaceae; genus Tunicatimonas; species Tunicatimonas sp. The sequence goes on from NZ_JBARYM010000560.1 coordinate 16,000, forward strand.
AAATACGATCACCTTCCTTTTTAGTAGGGTTGTCAGGGTTAAGTCTAGAGCGGTAGTTGTAGCCTTCACAGACCCAAACTCGGCCCCGATGGTCAATATCCATGTTGGTAGGATTAACTACCATTGGTTCGGCAGCGAATAGAGTAGCTTCCAATCCATCGGCAACTTCTAAACCGGCTACTGCGTAGTCTACTGATCGTCTTTCTTCATCAGTTAGCGATTCGTAATCAATTGTCATCTCTTCCTCAGAAGTTGAACATTGCCAAAAGCAAATCAAAACAATGGCAAGTAACGCTAAGGGTAAGCTTTTTGAGCTGAGCATTTTTGGTAATTAAGTTGATAAAATAAACGCACACAAAGTAGTATATTTTTTACTTCTTTTAAAGCGGCCGTTTACGCCATTTGCAAATTAATATCACTATCTAATATCTATAGCAATCGCTGGAGCTATCAGTGAGCGTATCTTTCTAATTCTTATTTTTGCTGTACAAAGAGGCTTTGAAATACGGAAATCGATAAGATTTAATCTGGAAATCCGCTTTTTTTGTAAATTAACAAGAACGCAAACACTATACATCCCCAAAATCTTCTGTACAATGCCCGCCGTCCGATACTACTTTTTTCTATTCTTCTGGATTTCAACTTTAGTAGCTGCTTTTTCTCAGCCTACGCCACCTGAATTTACGGCTCAGATTTTAGACACTATTGATATTGGCTACGGCCTGGCGATTGGTGATGTAGACGGAGATAAACGCCCCGATATTCTGTTGGCCGACCAGCAGGAATTTGTCTGGTACCGAAACCCAGATTGGCAACGGTTTATTATTACTAATAATTTAACCGAACGAGACAACGTGTGCCTAGCCGCCGCCGATATCGATAACGACGGGCAAGTAGAACTAGCGGTAGGAGCTCAGTGGAACCCCGGTGAAACCAGCGATGAGTTAGCCTCGGGTTCGGTACACTACTTGATTCGCCCCAATGATCCTACCCAAACCTGGACACCGGTACAGCTACCCCACGAACCTACCGTACACCGGATGCACTGGGTGAAGACCAATGACGGTTACCGGCTGGTAGTGCTGCCGTTGCACGGGCGCGAAAATCAGGGTGGTGAGGGGGAAGG
>NZ_JBARYM010000561.1:0-3224 GCF_049647865.1 Tunicatimonas sp.
TCCTAATTTGCGATGAGCGAAACATCAGTTCTAATTTATCTGCTAACTGCTAACTGCTAACTGCTAACTGCTAACTGCTAACTGCTAACTGCTAACTGCTAACGGATGGGTTCTAGCCTAAAGCTTGACAACTGATGTAGAACACGTACTCATTATAGGGATAGATGGAATAGCCCCCTTTGGTATTGATCAATTAGCAACACCCAGACACAACGCAGCCATAAGGCCTAATAGGAGCTAGCTCAGTTAGTCGATTTGGAATTAAGTAAAACAGCTCAATGCATTTAGCTTACCATGCCAGTGAACAGGCCATTATTGAAGAGTTTTTGTATGATACAGATGAAGATTTAGTTAGCTTCCGTTACAAAGCAAATTGATAGAATTTAGTATAAATAGATATAAGCGGTATTTGATTGTAATCTGATACCGCTTTTTCTATTTTACCCAAAATTTAGAAATACATGCTCTCTCACAATACCTTACGCTTAACTTATCTGGTTTTCGTCGCAACTGCCTCACTGATTTTATTCTCTTCTTGCCAGTCCCCTTCCCCTGAAACAACGACAGACACAATTCAATGGGTTGTTCAAGCTCGAGCGGGCGATCGTTATGCTATGATTGATACGGAGGGACAAACGATTATTCCTAACGGTCGTATTATTCAACCGCTGGGAACTACCTATCAGGTAGCTCCTCACCCCTACGGATTGGTGATGAGCGATGACGGTAGCATTGTAATCAGTGCTAACTCGGGGACATCGCCTTTTTCCATCACTATTTTTCAAAACCCACTCGCTGGTAATCCGCAGATTAAGCAAGTTCCTGAAGGAGCAAAGAATGATGAGGATTTACTGGGGGCAGTATTTATGGGATTAGCTATTTCACCTGATAACCAGACAGTGTATGTGGCCGGTGGCCAACAGAATAAAATCTATTTATTTGATATTGCCAGTGGTCAACCTAAAGGCGAGATCAACTGTGGGGTTACTGACGCCAATGGTAAGAATTATACTAATGGCTACATTGGGGATATGGTGTTGAGCGAAGATGGTAACACGCTGTACGCGGTTGACCAGATTGGTTTTAGATTGATTACTATTGATCTAATCAATCAGTCAATCCTAAGAAATACCCCGGTAGGTCGCTACCCGTTCGGAGTAGCTCTTTCTCCCGATGAGTCAGAAATCTACGTAGCCAATGTGGGTATGTTTGAGTATAAACCTATTGTAGGAGAAGAATTGTCTTCCGAAGCGTTGAAAGAGCAAGGGCTGCGTTTTCCCGCTACCGCTTACGGTAGCCCAGAAATGAAGGAAGGTATTCAGAATGATTCGATGAGTGTTCCTGCATTAGGTGACCCCAACGTCGATGAAGCATTTTCAGTCTGGACGGTAGACGCTACCTCTGGCAAAGTAGCCGCAAAAGTAAAAACCGGGTTTTTAGTGGGACAAGTAGTGGAAGGTTTTCCGGCGGTGGGGGGAGCCAGTCCTAATTCACTCGTAGCTACCGATGATTTTGTGTTTGTTAGCAATGGTAACAACGATTGTGTTTCAGTGATCGATATTCAGCAAGATACGGTAGTGCAGAATATTCGACTTCAACCTGATAAGCGTTTAGGTAATTTGCGGGGAATTATTCCGTTTGGGTTGGCACTGTCTCCCGATCGAAAGCGATTGTACGTAGCCGAAGCCGGAATCAATGCAGTGGGTGTAATTGATGTAGCAACTCAGCAAGTGCTTGGGCATTTGCCCGTAGGTTGGTTTCCCTCCAAATTAGCGGTTAGCCCCGATGGTAAGCAGTTGGTGGTGGCTAATGCCAAGGGTTACGGTAGTGGGCCTAACGGGGGATCTACTTTTGAGTTGGGCGACGAGGGAAGCTTCATTGGTGCCCTCATGAAAGGCTCGATCACCGTGTTAGATATTCCTGCTGATGAAGAATTAGAAGCAACTACTCGGCAAGTGGTTGAGAATAATTTTGTATTTAAAGAAGCTTCATCTATCGTTCAACAGCGAGCCGATCACCCCGTTCCGGTATACCCGGGTGAAAGAGTTTCACCTATCAAACATATTGTTTTTGTCAGTAAAGAAAATCGCACCTACGACGAAGTATTTGGGCAACTCGAAAATGGTAAAGGAGAGGCTTCCTTAGCGCGCTACGGTCGCGATCAAACTTTTAGCAACAATGCTAATACCCAAACTGTAGAGAATGCCACTGTAATGCCTAATCATTTGGCGTTAGCTGAACGTTTTGCTATTAGCGACAACTTTTACGTTGATGCCGATCACTCCGCCGATGGTCACCGTTGGTTGGTGAGTACGTATCCGAACGAGTGGGTAGAAACTCACGTAGCGGCGGCTTACGGGGGTAAGCGAAGATCAGTACCTGGATCTGAGGCTCCGGGCAATTATGGTGTAGTCGGTTCCTCCGGAGCTATTTATCCTGAAGATTACAATGAAGCTGGCTCCATCTGGGATCATTTCGATCGGAATAATATTGATTTCTACAACTTTGGCTTTGGGGTAGAACTAGCCAATAGCTACGCTGATTCTACGCTAAAGTACTTTGGAGTCCGTCCCTTAGTAAATTATCCAATTCCCGGTCCACTTTACGACCGAACCTCTCGGGCCTACGCTACTTACAATATGGGCATTCCTGACCAGTTTAGGGTTGACACATTTATTGATGAGTTTGAAGAGAAGTGGGGCGATGATGGTTTGCCCGCCGTACTTACCGTTATTCTCCCCAACGACCATGGGGCCGGTGATCGTCCGAATGCGGGGTATCCGTTTAAAGAAAGTTATATGGCAGACAATGACTTAGCTTTAGGACGGCTGGTAGAATTTTTATCGAATACTTCGTACTGGAACGAGATGGCTATTATTGTGACCGAAGATGATTCTCAAGATGGTGTGGATCATGTAGATGCTCACCGAAGTTTGCTCATGGTAATTTCTCCCTACGCTAAGAAGAATTATATTGGCCATCAGCACTACAGCTTTGGTAGTATCTTCAAAACGTTCTGGCATATTCTGGGCACTCCCTACTTAAATCACTACGATTTTGGGGCTACCGACTTGGCCGATTTATTCACTGCCGAACCAGATACATCGGCGTATAAAGCGCTTTCGGTTAATCCTTTAGTGTTTGATCCTCAAAAAGCCCTTGATCCCTTTGATGAGCAATTTGACTGGAAGGCTGTACTAGAATCTCCACAACTTGATGATCCA
>NZ_JBARYM010000562.1:0-2800 GCF_049647865.1 Tunicatimonas sp.
ATTAAGATCATCTTTCTTACTCTTTGGTCGTTAGTGCGTGATCAGGAAAATGCGTACTAAAGTAGAATTCCCACTACTAACCCTGCCAAAATAATAACCGGAGCCGGAACTTTAGTGAATTGCAGCAGTAAAGCAGTTGCAATGATTAAGCTGATATTCAAATAAGACAACGTTAAAGGTTCTAACAATAGTAGCGCCGCGGCAATCACCATACCGGCACTAGCGGCTACAATACCTTCTACCGAAGCTTTAATAACTCGGTATTTTTTTAATGCATCCCAAAAGCGAAGCATAAAAAAAATAAGAAAAGTACCTGGCAAAAATATACCCAGCGAGGCGGCCAAAGCGCCGACTATTTCCCCACCTATACCATATTCCCGCATTGCCAGCGAGCCGATAAACGCGCTAAACGAAAAAACTGGCCCCGGAATAGCCTGTACTATCGCGTAGCCCGTCAGAAACTCTTCCGATGTTAAGTACTCTTTGAAATTAACAAATTCAGTATACAGAAGCGGAATAAGAACTTGCCCGCCGCCAAAAATCAGGCTACCGTTGCGGTAGAAGTTTTCAAAAATTCGCACTGGAACGGCTTGGGTAATTCCGGCAGTAATGGCCGCTACAATCAGGATAGAAATCCACAGCGTTAAATTGCCCCACTTTACCGACAGCTTTCCTTTTTCTTCGCGGGGAAGGTGGCGATACTTAATCGCGGTAGCCACTCCAGCTAACAACAATAACAACGGATATATAAAAGGTTTACGAATGAGAAAAGATATAATGGTGGCAACTATCATAATGATAATGCCCGAACGAGTATCTACTACTTTTACACTAAGCGTATAGGCCGCATAGAATACGAAGCCTACTGCTATGGGCAGGATAAAGCGCGTGAAATCTAATGAAAGTTCTCTTTCCTGAATATTTGAAAGAAGAATAGCCGCAGTAGTCATCAGCGAAACTGCTGGGAGCATCCATACTAACAAAGTGAGAAAAGCTAACTTGGGACCACCAATACGGTAGCCAATAGCCGTGATGGTTTGGGTAGAAGACGGGCCCGGTAGAATCTGACAAAGGGCGTGTAACTCCATCAAATCCTTCTCGCTCAGGTAGCGACGCTTTTCTACCATTAGCTTAAGTAGCAACGTTAAATGCGCCTGCGGGCCGCCGAAGGCACTGATGGTAAAAATGAAAACATCGCGTAAGAATATGAAGTACCGCACCCGGCGGATGGATGTGATTACTACTCCTTGGGAGTACCAGGGCCGGTGGCGGTGCTGGTTCAAATTAATAAAGCTATTGCTTTAACCCAATTTCGCGTAGGCGCTCTTCTAAAAACTCGCCAGCAGTCATATCTTCGTACTGCTTAGGCTGATCTTCGCTTATACAAGAATCCAGACAGGTTAAATCCATATCGGCTCGAGGGTGCATAAAAAAGGGTATAGAGTACCGGGGAGTGCCCAGTAATTCACGGGGTGGATTTACTACCCGATGAACGGTAGATTTCAGCGTGTCGTTTGTCAGACGAGCCAACATATCACCTACGTTAACAATAATCTGATCAGGTAGGGCAGTAATAGGTATCCAGGCCCCATCGCGCCGCAGCACTTGCAGTCCTTCCGCACTAGCACCCATCAGTAAAGTGATTAAATTAATATCGCCGTGCTCAGCCGCTCGTACCGCATCATCGGGTACTTCATCTGGGTTCTTAATAGGATAATAATGAATAGCCCGTAGAATACTATTGCCATTGTGCAAGTGCCGACCAAAGTAGTTTTCTTCTAAACCCAAATATAGCGCAATGGCTCGAAGCAGTTGCTGTCCGGCAGATTCTAAGGTTTGGTAGGCTTCTTTGGCAACAGGGTGCATCTGCGGCAGTTTATCCTCTGGCCAAATGTTATCCGGGTAGTTCTCCTTAATTGGGTCATCATCGTCTACGAACTGCCCAATTTGGTAGAATTCCTTGAGATCGGCGGTAGTGCGCCCCTTAGCGTGCTCTTTCCCCTTACTGGTGTAACCCCGCTGCCCGTGTAACTCGGGGCGGTCGTACTGTCGCTTTACCTCTTCCGGTAGAGCAAAAAATTCCTTAACTACTGTATACAGTTTTTCGGTTAGATCATCGGTCAGACCGTGGTTCTTAATAGCTACAAATCCAATCTGATTGAAAGCAGCCCCGAGGGCTGAAACAAATTGTTGTCGCTCGTGAGAAGTGCCTTGCGTAAATTGATGAAGGTCTAAGCTGGGAATATCATTAAACAAATCAGCCATAAATAACTTATTTAGGTAAACCGAGTTAAAAAATTAATTAACACAAATTTTGCGATAACTTCACGTTATATCAAACTTAACACAAACCTACTGAACCATGAAGAGACAATTTCTTACAATAATAGCAATTCTTACTGCTGCCTTATTTTATGCTTGTGGTCCTTCGGGCGAATCCACTCAGGAAACCGCTACCGAACCAATGGAAGAGCCTACGCCCAAATTAAGCATTTCGCCCGCTCCGGATTCACCTGAATACGCTGATGCAATGCTGGAAGCAACGGGTCCTACTGATGGGTCAACATTACCCAGTGGTGACTCAGTAGAGTTTACCTACGGTGTAACCAACTACGAGTTGGGGGTTCCGACTCCTGATGCGGATCAAAAGCCATTAGCGGCTTCGGCCAAAGGGCAGCATGTTCACTTGATCTTGAACAATAATCCTTATTACGCGATCTACCAACCCGAAGGGTTTAAACTAGCGCTGGATGACGGCCATTACGTAGCAATCTCGTTTTTGTCTCGCTCCTACCACGAG
>NZ_JBARYM010000563.1:0-6099 GCF_049647865.1 Tunicatimonas sp.
GGGTTTGTTTACGGTCCGGGGGGGCTATTTAAGTCATCGTTCTACGACACCTTACAGAGAGGGCAGTTAAAAGTGTTTGGATCAGGCAAAAATTACTGGAGTCCTATCCAGGTAGATGACTTGGCACTTGCGTATGCTTTAGTGGCGGAAGGCCAATATTTTGGAGAAAACTTTAATATTGTAGACGATCAGCCGCTGACTCTACATGAGTTGGTTGATACGATTACAGATGAGCAAGGGGTAAAGAAAGTGGGAAATATAAATCCTTGGCTACTAGGACTTTTTATTGGTTCGCCACTAGTGAAATCACTCACTTGTTCGTTCCGGGTACGTAATGATAAGGCAAAAAATGTATTAAGTTGGAAGCCTGCTTATCCTAACTTTCAGTCCGGTATTAAGCCTACGCTACAGCAACTGAATCAAAAGCAAATCAATGAACCTGAGTGAAGAAAACAAAATAGCTCGCATTTTTGCGAAGCACTATGGCTTAAAGGATGGGCTGGAGATAGAACAGTGTATCAAGTCCATTATCCTTCATGACGATTATACCTACCTGAAGAAACTTACCAACGTGATGGTAAAAAACGGTTGGTCGGAACTGAATGCACAGTCTTTCGCCGAAATAATCACTGAGTTAGGCCAACAATCTTAGAAGGCCGATAGGCAACTTATATAATCTGCTCTTCTCCTGTAGTCTATACATCGGCTACCCTTTGGTCCAACCACTGCTTCACATCAGCAAAGCACGACTGATTTACCTCGTGTCCCATTACGTATTCCTTAAATTCGTAGTTGAATTGGTGTTGCTGAAGATAGTTAGCGGCAGAACGCCCTAAGTAAATAGGTAGCACCGAATCATTAGTGCCGTGAGTCGCTAGAATCTTCAGTTGTCGGTGAGCCAGTGTAATATTATCTTTAGGCGTAGTTTCCTGGAGAATATAGCCGCTCATAGCCACCAATCCGGTAATTTTCTCCGGCGTAGCCAAAGCGGTAGCGTAGCTCATCATGGCTCCTTGACTAAAACCAGCTAAGTAAATATGATTGGGGTCCGGTTGGTACTTCTGCACAATCTCATTTAAAAACTGTGTGAATTGTTGGCGAGCTTCATAAACTTGTCCAATATTAGGCTGAGGAACGCCTTTGGAAAAATCAATAGTAAACCAAGCGTTTCCACCGTAGCCGTAGGGTAGGGGAGCTCGTACGCTAATAATTAGATAGCGAGGGTCTAGCTGGGGAGCAAAAGAAAATAAGTCCTGTTCGTTGCTACCCAATCCGTGGAGTAATATAAGTAACGGAGGATGTTTGGAAGCCACCCGGGGTGGTTGGCTGATATAGTGTAATGACATAAAATTAGAAGATATAGATTGTATTACGGTGTTGTAATGATTTTTATGTTCTAGTTAGTAAGTTCTGAGTTTGTGGTTTAAAGTTAATTTGAGTAACTCAAAACTTGAAACTTAAAACTCAGAAAGTCAAAACACTAAAAACACCTATGCAACCAGTTAAATTCGGAGTACTCGGAGTTTCCGGTTTCTTCTCCAAACGAATCGCGATTCCTACTGCTAAATCGCCATTCATTCAGTGGGCGGGTATTGCCTCACGTTCTTTAGAGCGATCGCAAAAGGCCGCTGATGTCTACGATATTGCCCAAGCCTATGGTTCTTACGAAGAGCTACTGGCCGATGAATCTATCGAAGCCGTTTACATTCCACTGCCTAATCACGTACACGCTGAGTGGATTAAAAAAGCGGCGGATGCCGGTAAACACGTTCTGTGCGAAAAACCCATTGCTCTGTCAGCCGAAGAAGCGCAGAAAGCCATCGAGTACGCTGAAGCAAAGGGAGTAAAAGTCATGGAGGCATTTATGTACCGCTTTCATCCGCAGTGGCAACATGTACTGGAGCTGATTAGCATTCAAGAAATTGGTACGATTCAATTGATCGACACCTTCTTTGGGTACTCAAATAATGATTCGAACAATATCCGTAATCAGGAAGGTATGGGAGGAGGAGCCCTGTACGATGTAGGTTGCTACGCCGTGTCGGCCAGTCGGTTTCTGCTGCAAACTGAACCTCGGCGAGTGCTAAGCTTGATTACGGAAGATCAAGACTTTAAAGTCGATGTGCTTTCATCGGGCATACTAGATTTTGGTGGAGCACGGGCGCAGTTTACTGTAGCTACCCAAACCTTCCCGTATCAGCGAGTCACTGTACACGGCAGTGGTGGGATTATCTCTATAGAAATTCCGTTTAACGTTTCTTCCGACGTAGCGGCTCAGGTTATGGTCACTACCCGAGTAGGTACTCGTGAGGTACTACTAGATGCTACCGACCAGTATATTGTGGAGTTTGAAGGGTTTGCCCGCGCTATTCGCGAAGACATACCAGTTCCTACCCCACCGTCTGATGCGGTAAACAATATGCGCGTACTAGATGGGTTATTTGAATCGGGACGTACTGGACAGTGGGTCTCAATCTAGTAATTTGCTGAATAGTAGAGAAATTTCTGCGGTAAAATAACTGCTTCAGCATGAAGACGAAATCCTTCATTTTGCTTATTCTTCTCTCACTGGTTCCTCTTCCTTTGAACTTTACTAGAAGAAAGAACAAACCAGTTGCTATTGCGAAGATTAATCCGAGTTTTGAGAAGAAACCAAATAATCCTTCCTAAGGAAATCCGACTAATACGCCAATTGCATCGTACTAAACTCAAGCAAGAAGGGGTGGTAAGTAGGGAAGATATTATGGATGTTTTGGTAGAAGTAACACCGGATGTAGTGAACAATGTGCCCCGGTATACATCGTGGGGTGCAATCAAAATGAAATTGACTGGAGAGTGGCGAAGGTTGATAAAAGGCTCCGATGAGACTGACTTTTCTGAAGTAGGGTCGGTTGGCTATTGGAATATAGAATCTTCTCCTGAAGAAATTCTGAATAGATACGAAGCAGTGCTAACAGCCTTTTACCGGTACGGGCTATTAACTGAGATGGAAAAAAATAAGGTTGAAAATCAGCTATACGGTTATCAGATATTATTTTGCTCTAGCTTTTCCGAGCAGTGTCAATTGGCGGTAGATAAACAAAATTGAAGCAATACAAGCTCTAGAGATTGAACGGTTTTATGAGCGATTAGTGTTAGGAGAAAAATGGATAATCTACCAGTTTGAATACTATTACTACCTTTGGTGTCTTACCAATTCATACTACTAAAAACAACCAACAATGAGATTTTACGCCTCACTACTATTCCTGTTAGGTATTGCTTTAGCATCTTGCCAAAACGAGAATGCCCAGCAAGAAAAAATATCTAATAGTGCTCAAGCAAACAGTCAAGAAACTTTAAAACAAACCAGCGTGCTCACTTCTTCCAAACCCGACGGGGAAGCTCCCGAAGGGATGGTGTGGATACCGGGAGGAGAGTTTATAATGGGTAGCGACCACGAGACGGCGGCGAATGTTGAAGGACCAGCGTATCCGGTAGAAGTGTCGGGTTACTGGATGGATACTCACGAAGTGACGAACGCCGAGTTTAGGGAGTTTGTAGAAGCAACGGGGTACGTTACCATTGCCGAACGCCCTATTGACTGGGAAGAAATGAAGAAGCAACTTCCTCCCGGAACCCCCAAGCCAGCCGACGAAGTACTTCAGCCAGGCTCGCTTATCTTTGATCCCCCGAACCACGCAATTCCTTTGCACGATTACTCACAGTGGTGGTCGTGGAAGATCGGTGCCGATTGGAAGCATCCCAAAGGCCCCGGTAGCTCTATTGAAGGAAAAGATAATTTCCCGGTCACCCATATTGCTTTTGAGGATGCGCAAGCTTACGCCGAGTGGGCCGGTAAACGCCTCCCAACCGAAGCGGAATACGAGTTTGCCGCCCAGGGTGGCACCACTGGGCAAGCCTTTGCCTGGGGCGATGAACTTACTCCGTCAGGTAAGTACTTAGCCAATTTCTTCCAAGGGGATTTTCCGCACAACAATGTTAGTACCGATGGCTTTGCCGGAGCATCACCCATCAAAAGTTTTCAGCCCAATTCCTACGGCTTGTACGACATCATCGGTAATGTATGGGAGTGGAGCTCCGATTGGTACCGCCCCGATACCCACGAGCAGCAAAGTAAAATCACCGTATGCCGCAACCCTACCGGTCCTGCCCAAAGCTACGATCCTCAGGAACCACTCACTCCTAAGCGGGTGATTAAAGGAGGCTCGTACCTGTGCAGCGACCAGTATTGCTCTAACTACCGTCCTTCCGCCCGCATGGCTACTGCGGTAGATTCCGGTCAAGAGCATCTGGGGTTTCGCTGTGTGAAAGACGAGGGGTAAAGAATTTTAAAAACCACCACGGGGCGGACTTCCGCATCAACATCTTCTAAAGTGATGAGGACGAAGGCTACATTGCGGACATACCCGATTTGGTATCCTGTTCTGCTTTTGGTGAAACCGCTGAGGAAGCACTAACCGAAGTTCTTATCGCCAAGGAAAGCTTGGCTAGAGACTGCTAGAGAACAAAAGAAAAAGATCCCCTCGCCCAGATACCGCCCGGTGATTTATCAAGTTTCGGCGTGATACTATATTTATTTTGTAACTTCACTCAGTTACCCACTAAAACCAAAGTTATTCTGCTAATCCAAGCTGCGGGGATGCTGGGTGGTACTTCTACCCATTTGTATTGGGTAATTCGTCATGGGTTCTTTTCTGAAGCGTACCACAGCCCACTTTTCTCAGTGATTTTGTGGGATAGCCTAACTTTTTTAGACCCAATTGCCGCCGTGCTGCTAATCGTTAAACCAAGAGTGGGTGTATGGTTGACCGCAATCATTATTTCCATTGATGTATTTCACAATAGCATTCCGCTACCACTTTTGTCACCCCGGCCCTTACTAGAAATTTGGCCAACCCTGTTCACACATTGGATGATCATTTCTCAGGTGGCGTTTCTGATTTTTGTTCTAGCTACCTTTAGAGGCAATCTGCTGACGATCAAACTGTCTACGAAAGGAGAAATATGTTCAGACGCGAACTAGGGTAACTTTTTCATCTCCTTCCGGACAAAGAAAGCTGTTACCAGCGTACCTACGCCCAACATACAAGAAAGGATGATAAAGGCAATATCATGTATTTCCATCTTCGTATTTTTCAATTTTTTGGTACCGTACGATTATTAGAACGAAAAAAGCCACCAAAAGGATGGCACAAACAATAATACCGGCGTAAACGGATAAATTATCGTCCGTACTAAAGATACCTACAGAAACCGCTAGAAATGCCGTAAATATGTAGCGTTTTAAGTCGGCAAGTACCTTCAATTGTTCGTCGACCTTCTCAAAAAGAACCTCTTTCGCCAAATCTTCTTCTCGCCGTTTGGCTTCATCACTCATCGGCAAATTCGGTTAATCGTATTCTTGGCTTTTTTCAATTTTGCGGCCAAATCTTCTTGGCCAACTTACTTCTCCGCTAGCACTATCGTAAGTCTATTCATTTCCATAAATATAAAAACTTTCATGCTATTTGCTACCACTTTTATCACCCCGGCCCTTATTGGAAATTTGGCCAACCCTGTTCACACATTGGATGATCCTTTCCCAGGTGGCGTTTCTAATTTTTGTTCTGTCTACTTTTAGAGTCAATCTGCGAGAAATTAGTCGTCTTCAAATGTTTTGCTAGCGATATAATCTAAAGTTTTGCAACGGATTGCATATGGAATTTGCACAACCAAAGCGGGTTTTGTATCTTAAAGGACATTTTTTACTATGACACAACTTAACCGTCGGCAGTTCCTCCGGCAATCATCGGCTGCCGCTAGCCTGCTTCCATTAGCCCCTATGGCATCAACGTATTTTTCATTAGCGCCCAAAAAAATTACCATTGAACAAGTAAGCTCTACCTTTGAGCGTGAACCCCTAGCCACTCCCTACGGTTTCAAGGGCGGCTACATGACTGATGTTTGGCAAGCAGTAGCCCGGTTGCAAAGCTCATCGGGCAAGTATAGCGTGGGACTGGGTACCCAAAATACCCTCTGGTCGGATTCTGCGATTTTCCTCAATCACTCCGAAAGTGGGGGCAACGCCCTGATGTACGCTATGACCGAAAAGGGAGT
>NZ_JBARYM010000564.1:0-2428 GCF_049647865.1 Tunicatimonas sp.
TCGCCTACGCCATACCTCGCGCAGCAAAGCACTAAAGCCATATTTAGGGTAGTATAAAATCTGGATAATCTTTATATAATTGAGAAAGCCTCAGCATTGTTAGTGCTGAGGCTTTTTTGCGGTATCATTTGAGGCTTGCTAAGTGTATAGAGTGCCCTTAATTACCAAATTGAAGAAAGGCAGCAATTCGGGGGGCATTATAGTAGGTAGAACCTCCAACAAAGGTGTCAAGGCCTAGTGTTTGGGTGTAATACACACCCAAACCGGCCAGAACAGTTCCTGATGGGGTGAGTGGTACCTTAGCCCGAATACCTCCTTCTACAAAGAAGCCAGCCCCAGCATCAGTGTCACCCATCAATTCATCTTCCCACTCACTAACCCGCCGTCCATCGGGCGTAATTCGATCATCTCCGGTAAGGTAAAAGCCTCCCGCCACCTGACCAAAAATAAGGGGTATATCAACTGTCACCCGCCCAAATTTGAATTGCGGAGCTACGAGCAGACCTATGGCACCATGATCGGCCCGGATACTAAGTTGAGACTTCCCCCGGTAAGTCTGTCCTTCCGCTAAATTTAACGTTTCAGTATGAGGATTAATTGGTCCACTGCGGTTGTATGCCACAATTCCAATCTGAAGGCGTTGTTTCCAGATTTTAACCCCAGCCTCAATTCCGGGAGCAATCCCAACGTGATCGTCCAGAAGCATAGTAGACACTGATGGACTAAAGTACCAGCGTACTTTGGGTGATGAGCTAGTTTGAGCTGAGGCAGATAAGCTAAATAAAATAGCAGTAATAAAAAATATTCGTTTCATGATAGTATTTGTTATAAGATAAGAAAAGACTAGTAACCGGTAATTAGATTTTGTTTAGCATCGTTAAATAGTGAGAAGCGAAGTCCGGCATCTATTCGCCACATGTACTTCTCAGTATCACCTCCAGCACCAAACGTGGCACCTGTTGAACCATTAGCAAGTAGTGCCCAACGTTCACCAAGGGAGTAGCTGCCACCTAGCATAATGTAGCTAGACTGAAGCTGTTCAGCTAATGGCTCGGGGTTTACCTGATACGTAATAGGTAACCGTACTCCTGTGTGCCAAAAAAACTTTTCACTGGCTTTGATGGTCACTAGTAGGCCAGGATCAAAGATTACCGCACCACTGTTCTCGAAAGCATAGTTCACCTCTTGGGTTTCATCGGAAGCGACTACGCTACGCCAGCCTGCTTTCGCAAAAAAGTCTAATCGGATAAGATCGTTTTCGGCAAGTCGACCTAATACAAATAAGCGAGTTTCACTGGCAAAGCCATTTTCAATCTTGCGAGCATCGATAAAACGATAGCGGTAATCAGACCCCTGAAATTCGCCGCCAATCCGCCAGGTATCATTGATTTGATAGTTGAGTCTGAATGTAGTGTTAGAATAATCTTGACGGGAGGCCCCGTACTGTAGATCAAAGGAAACCTGCGCCTCGGCTGCAAAAAATAGCAGGCTCAGAGAAAAGGTTAAAAGAGATAATCGTGTCATGGTTCATTGATTTTGGTAAGTAATACAATGATCCAAAGGAGCACTTAATCTTAAGCAAACTCATTGATCTGAGTTAAGAACGTTCCTGATCAGCCACCCGCCGTTTAATTCGGCTTAGCCCTTCGGGAGTAACCCCCAGATAGGAAGCGACCATATACTGAGGAATGCGTTGCGATACCCGAGGACGGTTTCTAATCAGGTTTAGGTAGCGCTCTTCTGGCGAATACAAAAAAAGAGAGTCCATTCGATTAGCAATACCAAGTGCCGTATACTCAGCGATCATTCGGCCCATTCGTTCAAATTTTGGGGAAGAGCTATAAAGTTGATTGAGCTTATCGCGAGGGATTGTAGTAAGTTCAGTGTCTTCTATCGCCTGTAAGTACAATTTGGTGGGTTGCTGGGTGAGAAAACTTGTGATATCCGTAAAGAAAGATCGCTCAAAGAAGAACTGGCGAATTTTATCCTCCCCATCTTTGACATAGTACAGACGAATTAGTCCTTGGTTAATATAATACGTAGCCCGACAAATTTCGATCGGCTGAAGAAGAAAGGAGTTTTTAGGGATAATTTCCTTTTTTAACAGAGACTGAAAAGTACTCCATTCGTCATCAGATAAAGAAACTATTTTTTCTAAAGCAGCTCTTAATGCATCCATAGATTCTTTGGAACTTTTACAGTGTGATCTGGCATTATCACGAAATTAAAGCCTTTTTTTGTAGCTACAACTTTGGGGAAAGCGATTACGTAGATTAATTTAGCGAATCAAGAATCATATAAGTTATGACAACGGAAAAAGTAGAAGTATTAATAATAGGTTCCGGGCCAGCGGGGTATACCGCTGCAGTTTATGCTGCGCGAGCCAATCTAAAACCTGTGCTGTATCAAGGAATTCAACCCGGTGGGC
>NZ_JBARYM010000565.1:0-5313 GCF_049647865.1 Tunicatimonas sp.
GCGGAATTCCGGGCATAATGGTGAAGGACGAAAATGGGAACGATGCGCCTATTGTCAACAAGCAAGGTCGCTTCGTTGCTGAGATTACCGACTTTGCTAATTTGCCGGTGAAGAACTACGACGAAGAAGATGAAAATGCTCTGGGGTATCATTCTACCGATGTGAAGATTGCAATTAAGCTAAAGCAGGAGAATAAAGCATTTAAAGTTGAAAAGTACGAACACTCTTATCCCCACTGCTGGCGAACAGATAAGCCCATTCTTTACTATCCGCTTGAATCTTGGTTTATTCGCACTACGGCCAAAAAAGATCAACTGGTTGCTCTGAACAAAACCATTCACTGGAAGCCCGAATCTACCGGAACCGGACGTTTCGGCAACTGGTTAGAGAATCTGGTAGACTGGAACTTAAGTCGCTCTCGCTACTGGGGCACCCCGCTACCGATCTGGCGTACCGAAGATGGTAAGGAAGAAAAGTGTATTGGCTCGATAGCTGAACTCACCGAAGAAATTGAGAAAGCAAACCAAGCTTTCGCGGATGATGCCGAGTTGGTTCAGAAGAACAATGATTCGCTGGCGAAGGAAGACTTGCACCGTCCTTATGTGGACTGGATTACTTTGGTGAGCGATAGTGGTGAGCGAATGCTGCGCGAAGCGGATTTAATTGATGTTTGGTTTGATTCAGGGGCCATGCCCTACGCTCAGTGGCATTATCCATTTGAAAATAAAGAAGTATTTGAGCAACGCTATCCGGCCGATTTCATCTCGGAAGGAGTCGATCAAACCCGGGGCTGGTTCTTCACTTTGCATACCATTGCGGGGCTTTTGTACAATAGTGTAGCCTTTAAAAATGTGGTTTCCACTGGCTTAGTGTTGGACAAAAAAGGCAATAAAATGTCGAAGCGCCTGGGCAATGCGGTTGATCCGTTTTCTACCTTGGCCGAACACGGCCCGGATGCTACCCGCTGGTACATGATCTCCAATGCCAATCCGTGGGATAATCTGAAATTTGACATTGAGGGAGTAAAGGAAGTACAACGTCGCTTCTTCGGCACCCTGCAAAACACCTACGCTTTCTTCTCTCTCTACGCGAATCTGGATAGTTTCACCTTCGCTGAAGAAGAAATACCGTTAGCCCAACGTACTGAAAGCGACCGATGGATTATCTCCAAGCTCCACAGCTTAGTGAAACAAGTAGACGAGGCTTACGCTGATTACGAACCAACGCGAGCCGCGCGGGCTATCCAAGATTTTACTATAGACGATCTGAGTAACTGGTACGTTCGTCTGAATCGCAAACGATTTTGGCAGGGTGAGTACAATGAAGGCAAGCAGGCCGCTTACCAAACTTTGTATACTTGCTTGGCTACGTTAGCGCAATTATCGTCGCCAATTGCTCCGTTTTATTCTGAGCACTTGTTTCGTAGTCTCAATCAAACAAGTCAACGGCAAAATAAAGAATCAGTACATCTGACTGATTTTCCTAAGGCCGATGAACAGGCTATTAACAAGCATTTGGAAGTTAAAATGCAGATGGCGCAGCTAGCTTCCTCCTTGGTGCATTCGCTACGAAAGCAGCATACCATAAAAGTTCGGCAACCTTTGTCTCGCATTCTAATTCCTGTGTTAGATACTGACTTTAGGCGACAGATGGAGGAAGTGGAAGATATTATTCTTTCTGAAGTGAATGTCAAAGGCATTGAGTATATTGATGACACTTCAGGCGTACTAGTAAAAAAAATCAAGCCGAACTTCCGCAAACTAGGTAAGCAGTACGGCCCTATGATGAAAGATATTAGTAAGGCCGTAGCGCAAATGGGACAGGAAGAGATTAATCGTTTAGAGCAAGAGCAACGTTACGAACTTGCCTTGCCCCAAGAGCGTATCATGCTTACAACCGAAGATGTAGAGATTACCTCGGAAGATATTCCGGGCTGGTCGGTAGCCCGGGAAGGTAACGTAACCGTGGCCTTGGATATTACCATTACCGAAGAACTGCGTCAAGAAGGTTTAGCCCGAGACTTGGTGAACCGTATTCAAAACTTACGGAAAGATCAGGGGTTAGATGTACAGGATAAAATTCGGGTGAAGATAGAAAGGGGAGATGCCCTGCTTAATGATACTGTTCTTAGCTACAAAGATTACATTTGTCAGGAGACTCAAGCACTAGAGTTATCTACGGTAGATACGTTATCTACTGGAACATCGTTAGAGATTGATGATCTTTCGGTAAAAATTTTGGTAGAAGTAGATAAGTAGGTATCGAACTAATGGCAAGAATGGATAAGACCCGTGGGGGTATTTATAAAAAGGGGCGAGAGCCAGATGATCTTGATTTTTGGCTAAGTCGCCCACCTATAGAAAGAATAAAAACTTTGGAAGAAATTCGGCGAGAATACAATACTTGGAAATATGGTGCTGAACCAAGACTTCAGAGAGTTTGTAGAATTATTAAACGAAAAAGAGGCTAGATATTTAGTAATTGGAGGGTACGCGGTAGCTTATCACGGTTATCCACGATATACTAAAGTCATTGACTTCTGGATATGGTTAGAAGAAGAAAATGCCAAAAAAGTAGTTAAAGCAATCGAGGAATTTGGTTTTGGTTCATTAGGAATCGTTGTTGATGATTTGCTGGATAGCGAAAATGTTATACAATTGGGGCACCCTCCAGCCAGAATTGATTTATTAACTGAAATTCCGGCTGTTGAATTTCAAGAATGTTATACAAACAAAAAGGTTTTAATGTAGATGGGACATTAATCAATGTTATAGACATTGATAGTTTGATAAAAACAAAGAAGGTAACTAACAGGCCACAAGATCGAGCCGACGTATCGAAGTTAAAGAAAAAGACTAAATAGGAATCAGCGTGAAATACTGGAAATATTATTTGTTAAGTATAGGCATTATTATTCTGGATCATACTGTAAAGCTACTTGTCCACAATAATATGGATATGGGAGTGATTGGTCAGATTCCGGTATTCGGTGATTGGTTCAAATTGCACTATACTCTAAATCCTGGTATGGCCTTTGGTATGGAATTGGGGTCAGAGTACGGAAAGCTTATTCTTACTATCTTCCGCCTATTCGCCATGGTGGGTATCGCGTACTATCTCTACGCACTAGCGAAGAAGAAAGTCCATTCGGGTTTATTATGGTCGGTAGCACTTATTCTAGGAGGAGCTATTGGTAACGTAATCGATAGTGCCCTTTACGGAGTACTACTCGACAATGCGCCCTATGGCTCTTCCACCCCTTGGTTTCACGGGCAGGTAATTGATATGTTTTATGTTGATATTTGGGAAGGCCGTGTGGCGGACTGGGTACCGATTTGGGGTGGAAAATATATGGCACTCTGGCCCATTTTCAATATTGCTGATGCTTCTATCTTCGTAGGCGTAGCCATTATCCTGATTTTCCAGAATCGTTTTTTCAATGAGAAAGAGTCCCGCTCGGCTGCCTCAGAGGTTCCCGCTTCGCAGCTAGAAAATCACCAACCTAGTTCGCTCGGCTAGCGGTCATATCGAAACTGTCGTAGCCAGCGGCTACTTCTCCGTCAAAGGTATCACCTTCAAACATGCCATTCATCGTTAGCTCCGTGCCGCTGTAATCAAATACTGCCTTTAGGGCCTGTCCCTCTATCGTTAAGTCCTCCAGCGTAATGTTTCCCTGTGATGAACGAAGTTCTCCGGCATATGCATCACCATTTTTAGAGATTACAAATGTGCCATCTACCGTTCCGTTAGGGGTTCCGGTTACAGAGTAGTTCCATGTACCAGCCGGGTCGTAAGCCATTGTTTTGGAAGAAGCACAACTCGTCATCCAAAGTAAGGCAATAAAAAGAATGGGGATTAGCGAAAATGAGATTACTGTTTTCATAGGATTATTAGGTTGTTTTAGTAACGTATAATTCTACGAAAAAAAGCTCGAACAAAAAAGGAGAAACTTGTGAGCTTCTCCATACAGTTAATTTTAAAAAAAGTTACTTCTTCTCATCACCCCGGGGGCAGTCGTCTGTTTTAGGCTGCTGACAAGGTTCTACCGCATTCGCGTTACAAACTGGGCAGTGAGCAATATCTTGAGATTTTAAATTTTCTTGCTTTTCCATAATATAAAAATGTTTAATGTGTAACCATTTGGTTTCATTATAATAAACTTATTCTTGAACCAGAACGTTACGAAAAATCTTAATTTATGATTAGTCTAAATAGCTGTAAAACAACTATTTAGACTAAATCTACATACCATGGTCCACGTTTAGCCAAACAAGCAGCTTACCTCTGATGAGGAATGGGCCGACCGTAAAACTCAACTTCAGGCACCCTATCTTTCAGCCGAATTAGATTAGAAGTGTCACCTAGCACTTCATCTACTAAACCATATTCTTGCGCTTCCAGGGCATTCAGAAACCGATCTCTTTTAAAGAACGCTTCAATTTCCTGCCAAGAGTGATTAGTGTTCTTACCAATAATATGGAAAAGTTGAGCTTGTATTCGTTCTTGCTCGTGGGTAGCAATCCGTACATCTTCAGTATAGCCCCTAGCTCCTCCACCTGTGGGGTGCATATGAATAGTAGCTTGCGCTAAGGCGTAGCGTCGCCCTTTAGCTCCGCAAGTTAGTAAAGCCGTACCCATACTTCCCGAAAAACCAACCGCCACAGTTGAAACGGGTGCCGAAATCATTTGCATAGCATCGTAAATAGCCATACCGGCGTACACACTGCCACCGGGCGACTGAATGTACATATCAATTTGCCGAGCAGGGTCTTGACTGTTGAGATAAAGTAACTGCGCTACAATTACGTTGGCAATTTGATCGTTAATGGCGGTACCAAGAAAGATGATACGCTCCTTGAGCAGTAAGCTGTAGATATCGTACGCACGCTCTCCTCTTCCGCTCTGGTCAATGACCATCGGAACTACACTGGATTGAATAGACATAAATGCAATAATTGAATGATAGAATAATCTTGTAGCTAGCAACTTATCAACGTTTAAAGTACGATCGCACTTTAGTTTGAAATTTACGGTAGGCTAAGTCGCTGAATACCTTTTGCTGCGCCCGGTGAATTTCCGCCCGAAGTTGCTGCCGCCCGTACTCCCGGACGAGTTTATAAGTCTGCTTCTGAAAAGCTACTCGTTACGATAGCTCACTATCTATCTGCATTCGGGCTTCTATCAGTAACCGTTCGCTGACAACGCCCTGTTGCTGGATAAATTTTTCTATTTGCTCTGCTTCAATTAAGGAAGTCCTCATAAGTCAGTAATTTTGCTTTTACCTGTTCGCGTACTTTTTCTAAGCACTTGTAC